>NZ_JADAKK010000001.1:0-8678 GCF_020278625.1 Wolbachia endosymbiont of Mansonella ozzardi | reverse complement strand
GGTAGCTTGACCTTGTTGCTGAACAGGCTGAGTATTCCGGCTTCAGTGAATTTACAGAAGGGTTCTTCAGGTAGATTTATTTTGCTTACTTGTTGTGTCACTTTTTTTATTCTATCTGCCAATTTTTGTGTAGCATCTTCAGATATACGATTTCTCGTTCCACCTTCTACTACAGAGCATTCAGGTGCTTCGGTGTTTTGTCTGGTGACTGTTCCATTGCTTTCGTCTAAGCACCTGCTCCCTCTCTGTCTTGTTCTATCCTTCTTCTACTTTCCTCTTCTTTTATACTATCAAGGATAACTTTTTATCATCTAAGAACCTTTTACTGTTTCTTCCTACATAAAGTGAAGTGAAATCTTTTAGTGCTATATCTCTCTTATAACGCAACATCTCTCCTCCAAAAATGTTGTTGTTTTCTACATCCAGTGAGGTAAGTTTTTTTAAACCTTTGCTGCAAATTAAAAATGTAAAACCTTTGTCTTCGATATGATTATTACTTATTTCAAGTGAAGTAAGATTTGTTAGATTGCTTTGGCCTATATATGCTGTACCTTTAAAACCAAGTTATTATTCCTTAGAATAAGCAAAGTAAGATGTTTAAGTTTAACTAACTCTTTATACATCTCCACAATCAATTTCTACATTTATCAAACTAAGCATTTTAATGTTTTTTTTGTTCTGTAGAAAGTTTACTAGCTCTTTTACATTAATTTTAATATTTATATCTGATGTTTCTAAAGTGTTACCTTCCACATATTGGTTAAAATTCATTGTACCCTCCCATTAATATATTATGGGAATATCTCAAATGGCATTTCGGTGGCAGTCAACTACTTTATGTGATGCTGAAAATCACATAAGGTTTATGTTAAAGAAGCTAACACATCTCTTTTCTGAGCAGCTTTTTTTGTCGAGCTGTAGAGCTTCTCGAGCTATTTACTCTATAATAGCGGGATCTTGTTTTCCTGAGATTTATCGGTTTTAGATGGCCTGGTTAGGATTCAATATGTCTTCTTGTAAAAATTTGGTTTATCTTTTACACCTAAATAGCATTAAGAAGATTTGGCTTTTTGTAGATTCCCTAGGAATTATCCTATTGAATTCTATGATATTATTTTTTGTAACGTTGCTATAAACATCATGGTAAGGGGGATTGTAGAAATTTGTCAAGTGGTTTTTTGTTCCGTTTCTATAGCAAGTGTCAGCTGCTTGGACAACGCCCTTTTCCGGTCCAAGCAGTTGTATCTACATCAGCATACCTTGCTTTAAGCATATATTTATATAAAATTAAAACAAATCAGAACCATAAATTGGATGTTAACAAGATTTGCTCCAAGCCCAACTGGCTATCTTCATGTAGGAAATGTTCGTACTGCACTCATTTGCTGGATGTACGCACGTAGTCAAAACGGAAAGTTTCTACTTCGTTTCGATGACACTGATCTCCAGCGTTCAGATGTTAAATACGTAGACAGCATCATACAAGACTTGAGATGGCTCGGGATAGATTGGGATTCAAACTTTAAGCAATCAGAGCGTTTTGAGCGCTACAATGAGATGTTTTTACGGTTAATAAAAGAAGGATATATTTATGCGTGCTATGAAACAAGAGAAGAGTTAGACATTAAACGTAAATTGCAGCTAAAACATGGACTACCACCGATATATGACAGGAGTGCATTATTTCTCACTGAGCAAGAAAAAATTTGTTATGAACAGGAAGGACGAAAACCACATTTTAGATTTAAGTTGGATAGGGACAAAGTTGTTAAGTGGAATGATGAAGTTAAAGGTGAAATAAACATTGCAACAAGTCACATCAGTGATCCCATAGTAAAAAGAGAAGATGGAATTTACACATACATTTTATCTTCTGTTATTGATGATATTGACTTTAATGTAACCCATGTTGTACGCGGGGAAGATCATATAACCAATACCGCAGTGCAGATACAGATGATTCAAGCATTAAAAGCGAAAATTCAGAAGTTTGCTCACCTTCCTTTGCTGCATTTTGATGATAGTAAAATATCAAAACGCAAAGGTGGACTGGATATCAAATCCATCAAAGAAGACGAAATTGAACCAATGGCACTAGCTAGTTATTTAGTAAAACTTGGAACTTCAGACCCTATCGAGGCTCATGTTAGCGTTCAGTCTTTAATTGACTCATTTGATATTGAAAAATTTAGCTCAGCATCTGCGCAGTTTAGCTTAAGTGAAGTGTATAAGCTAAATAGCAAAGTTCTACAACAAATGTCATTTACAATGGTAGAGGAACGTTTAAATCAAATTGGAGTGAACTACTCGGAATTTTGGTATTTTATAAGAAGTAATATAGAAATATTTTCTGAAGTCGCCAAGTGGTGGCAGATATGTAAGTCCAACATAGAACCTGTAATTTTCGATAAGGAACTTGCAAAAGTTGCTCTCAATGCATTGCCTCAAGGTGACTGTAATGAGAATACATTATCAGAGTGGGTCAAAGCTATTCAACAGACAGTGGATATAAAGGCAAAAGACTTGTTTATTCAGCTACGTTTAGCCCTAACAGGAACAAAAACAGGTCCAAAACTCGCTAAACTATTAAATTTTATCAGCAGGGAGAACATCGTTACAAGGCTAAAGGAATAAGGTGAAACTTTTTCTGATGCTAACCCTCGTTCTTGGGAAGTCAAATAGAATGCATCATAGATTCCTTAAACCTTTAGGCAAAAAGCGATCTTTTTTAATTTGTCCATTGATATTTAGAGGGTTGTTTGAGTTATAAAGTGAACTATTGTCGCGGACCTTGTGAAATATTATATGGTGGAGGCAAGCGGGGTCGAACCGCTGACCTTCTGCGTGCAAAACAGATGCTCTACCAGCTGAGCTATGCCCCCAGGTAACTCTTGCTTAAAGGATAAACTAACCCAGGCTGGAGTACAAGAAATATTTATCTATTACATAATCTGCTTTCTGCCATAGTGCAAGAGATCTAATGTCACATTAGCAGATATTAAGTTAGTTAAAAAAAGATAGCCTTGATAAAATTTACTTGTTGCAAGCCTTTTTATATTCGGGCTATCGGTTTGCTTTTTCTTATACCCTAATTTATAGCTTATGAATCCTTATACGAACCGATCGTTTTGTATACCTTGTCCATTTCTCTAGGACTAGCTATTGCGATACACAATTCTGCTACTACAGCAAAAGCTAAGGTAGTAAACACTAAAAAACTCTTTCCACCAACTTTTTTTTCTTGTATACCCGTAGTGTGTAGCTCGTCTGATTCTTGTAAAAATATTCATACCATGTATGGTTGCAGTTTGTACACTTTACTTTTCTCCCAAATTTGCCTCTTTGCTCAGAGGATGCTAAGTAAGTTTTAGTACAATTGTTGCATTGTATTTTCACAGTGCTTACAAATGAGTAGTAACAAGTTCGAGTCATACAAAACTATAAATTTACTGTCAATATGTAATAAATGGAATACCTGCAGCTAGAAAAAGTACAAAGTGACGTGGAAAATATCTGGAAAAACAGGAATGAACTTGGCAATCGCAGTGTAAAAAAAGCAGCAAAAATAATAATTAGAGAGGTAATTAAGCTCTTAGACAGTGGTAAAATTAGAGTGGCAGAAAAGCTGTTAGGTGGAAAGTGGGTAGTGCATACATGGATAAAGCAGGCAATATTATTACATTTTCTCACTGAAGAAAGCAAAATAATAGGCAGTGACAATTGGTGGTGTGATAAGATTAACAATAAATTTGATGGATGGAATTCAGAAAGGTTCTGCCAGTTAAAAATTAGAGCAGTTCCCGGATGTTTTGTCCGCCGATCTGCCTACATAGGTAAAAATGTTGTTCTGATGCCAAGTTTTGTTAATGTTGGTGCGTATATTGATTCAGGCACAATGATAGATATCTGGTCAACGATTGGTAGCTGTGCACAAATAGGAAAGAACTGCCATATTTCTGGAGGAGTGGGGATTGGAGGAGTTTTAGAACCTATTCAAGCTTCTCCAGTTATCATAGAAGACAATTGCTTCATTGGAGCGCGCAGCGAGGTAGCTGAAGGCGTCATAATAAGAGAAGGAGCGGTTTTAGGCATGGGAGTTTTTATTGGAGCATCAACAAAAATTATTGATAGGGAAACAAATAAAGTACTTTATGGCGAAGTGCCGCCTTATTCTGTAGTGATACCAGGATCTAGCCCATCTAAAAATAACATTTCAACCTATTGCGCAGTTATAATAAAAAAAGTGGATGAAAAGACAAGATCGAAAACTTCTATAAATGAAATATTGAGGAATTAAACTGCTTCGCTAGATCTCCTGAATTATGGAAGAAATGCAAGGGATCTATTTCTTGTTGTCATTTTTTTTATCATTACTAACTATAGTAATGGCATACGCACATAGCTTTGGGAAAGAAACTCCATTTTCTTGAGACAATTTGTATAATTTCTGCAAGCTTTCTTTTACTTTACTTGGGATATTACCTCCACGCTCTTTTACAAGCCAGGAATCTTGATGATGAATCGGATGAGTGTCACTTTTTGGATTCCCTATGTATATTGCAAAAGGCGAGCTTTGTCCCTTGAAGTCACATTGTACAGTAAATTTTTTTATGGAATCAGCCATCTAAAGACCTCTACTTTTCTTTTTGGTTGGTTTTACAGCAGGTGCAAGAAGTGGTTTCTTTATGAAATCTTGTCTGCTGATGACATTCCCTTTTCCTTCTAGAGTCCGAAGGACATCAGCTCTGCTCAATTGCGATTCTTTTGCTACCTTCATTCCATGCTTTGCCATAATATTAGCATACGCTAGCACTTTTTTTACCAATGCTAGATCACCATTTAACATTTGAACTAGAGCTTGAAATACCTCTGTTAAAGTCAACCCATCAGCGCTTATAACCTTATTTTCTGCAAATTTGACAATCTCTTCAAATTTGTATCCAATGCCATCATTTCGATGTATAAGGATGGTATCTTGGTTGTCCATAGCTGAAGCACTATTATCCATAAATTTTCAAGTTTATACTACACATATAAATATTCTAATACTTTATATCATGACATGCTACAGTTAAACGCTTATTAATAATGCTCACTTATATATACAAGTTAATTGATAAAAATCAAGGATCAATATCGATCAGTGATTTCATGAATGCTGCTCTATACCATAAAGAGTACGGCTATTATATGAGTAAATTACCACTTGGCAAGGATGGTGATTTTATTACAGCACCTGAAATCAGCCGATTGTTTTGTGAAGTAATTGCAGTGTGGGTAATGCATACATGGGAAGAATTAGGGAAGCCATCAAAATTTTCTCTGGTTGAACTTGGGCCAGGTAAAGGAACACTTATCCACGATGTAATAAGAGTCGCTAGAAAATACAATGACTTTTTTGATTCAGTTTCGGTCCACCTAGTTGAAATAAGTCCTGCTTTACAGAAGATACAAAAGGAAAAATTAAAGGATTTAGATATTAACTGGCACGAAAATATCGATAGCCTACCAAAACGACCAGCTATTTTCCTAGCAAATGAGTTCTTTGATGCCTTCCCAATAGACCAGTTTGTGTATCGTAACGGAGAATGGTATGAAAATAGGGTAACAAAGAAGGATAACGGAGCATCACTCCAGTGCTTGACACTGGAATCCAGAAAAAAAGATGGTGTCATTCCAGCGCCCCTTTCTCGTTATCCCAGTGCTTTCTTCTTGTCATTTCCCCCTCCCTTGTCATCCAAAGCAGCCGACACTGAGGTCCAGAAAAAAGAATCGTGTGTTCTAGCATCAGCTACTCAGATGACAAACAGAAAACTTTTTGACGGTGCAGTAGTGGAAGTATGTTCAGCTGGAATTGAAATAATAAAAAGACTTGAGGAGAAGATATATAATAGCAAAGGAGCTGCTTTGATCATAGATTATGGCTACGTATATCCTGAGTATAAGAGCACTCTGCAATCGGTAAAGCAACACAAATATGCCAATTTTCTTGAAAATGTTGGTAATAGCGACATTACTGCACTTGTGAACTTCCAAGCATTAAGGGATTCATTAAAACATGTAGATTGCGAGATTTTAACTCAAAGAGAATTTTTATATCTTTTTGGTATAAAAGAAAGAACGCAAACTTTGATGAAAAATGCAAGTGATGAACAAAAAAATAGGATTTTTGGCGAGTTCCTGAGGTTAACTGAAAACATGGGTACCCTCTTTAAAGCAATGTTGATCCATCATTTATAGTCCTGTGTGGTTTTTATACTATAGCTAAAGGTTTATCGGCATTCTGCTATGTGTTAGTGGCTGGGATACCGGAGAGATTTGGCCTACTAAGCTGCACACTGTTGATTACCACAGCATTGACTCATTGCTATATCAACAAGATACTCCGCTGTACCACCTATCACAGCATCAGCAATTCCTGATAATATAGCCGTTGCAATTACCACAATAGCAGTAATTTCAGGTATAATTCCCATTGCAGCAAATGCGGCACCTATAGAACCAAACAATAACGTTGGAACTATAATTATCCGTCTTCCTCCTGAAGATTGTTTTTGTGGATTGTTCATTATACTTTTCTTATATTCATTACATAATTTTACAAACTTGCTTTTCTTTTTTGGGTCAGAGTGTTGAATAAAACGACCAGGATCAGCATCTGCATTCAATAGTAATTTTACAATTTCAATATCGTGATCAGTTTCCTCATGATCGCTGTAAGCAATGGATTGTAACATTCTGCCTTTTTCCTCATCAGATAAGTATGGTAAGAGCACTTCCACTACATTCTTACTAAATTTTATGGTTTCAGAAGGTTTCAACCCTATAGTTTTGGCTCTATGTTTTAGAAGCACCTTGGGCAATATCAACTTTATTTTCTCTTAAAGCATAATGTAATGGTCTATACAAAAAGCCATACACATTAGGATCTATTCTATACTTTAAAAGTACATTTACAGCATCAAGGTTGCCTAGTTTACACGCAACATATAAAGGCGTACTATCAAGTTCACTAATAATATTCACATTTATAGCTGGTGTTGAATTGGTAGCACTATACTTTGATAAAACTCTTCGAGGAGTTCTATCCAGCCGGGCCCAGGATTATTGCAAGAACTTTTTACAATGTAGGCAATATCGACTTGTCAGTAATTATACCGCAAAATTTGGCTTGTGAGTTGGTGTTTTGAACTTGTTTTAACAGAGTTTTTGTTTTAGTTAGACCTTGACGGGAAGGAGCGTCAAACAAATCTTTCTCTTCTTTACTGAAATACGAATCGCTTCATTTTTTGTACTAATCATCATTAGGCTGTTGGCTGATGAATTCTTCCTTGATTTTGCCCGTTAATATTCTATATGCTACTGATGTTTCTTTAAATTTTTCTGTTGCTATATTTTGCTCCTCTTGGCTTTTACTTGACCATTTGTCAGGGTACCATATAAATGCAAATTTGTGATATGCCTTTCTAATCCTTTCTGCGTCTGCACTTTCTGGTAATACTAATACTTTGAATGCCTCTGTACGTGTTTTTGGAATCATATCACTCCTTAGTCGAATTAATTTAGCATAATGTATTATTAGTTTAGCAAGTCCACTCAAGAAACACAAGCAAACTGATTTGGTGAACATAAAAGTAGCTGTTGAAACACAGCATTTTCGATGGGATTGCATGAAGGTTGGATTCCAAACTGGAATGATACCTTCTTACTTAGTTTATGTTAGTCATAAACTTCTAAAAATTTTACTAAAGCGAAAAAAAAGACAAAAAAACCCCGAGGTAGCTAGCTATTCTGCTCTCTATTTTTAAATTTGACGTTGGGTGCTGTCTTAAACGACTTATAAGCGCGTTTCAGCTTGTATAGGTAAAAACCACAGAAGTTTTATCAAAGACATAAGATACACATAGTGCAAAAAACTAAACAATACATACCAATACAAGTCTTTTCATCATTTTAACCTACACAGATTGGGAAGTTAAATAAATAGCTTCAGTATCATAATAAGGAAGCTGGCGAGGGTTGTCAAGTGGTTTTTGTATCCACTATGGCTACGATGTTCGCGCACAATTTCTACTGAATTGTGCTCTCTCTTCGATAACGTGGCGGAAATGCCTAATTAATCCCTGAATCGGCCAAGCTGCAGCATCACCAAGTGCGCAAATCGTATGTCCCTCTACTTGAGTTGTAAGATCAAGTAACTTATCTATTTCACAAGGTCTAATGTTCCCTGTTACCATCCCTTTCATAATTCTCCACATCCATCCAGTACCTTCACGACATGGTGTACATTGCCCACACGATTCATGCATATAGAAATGAGATAACCTTCCTATTGCAGCTATTATATCAGTTGATTTATCCATAACTATAACAGCAGCAGTACCAAGACTTGATTGTGCAGCTCTTAGTGAATCAAAATCCATTTCAATAGTATCGCATATAGATTTAGGAATAAGTGGCACTGAAGACCCGCCAGGTATCACAGCAAGTAGATTATCCCAACCCCCTCGCACTCCACCCGCATATCTTTCAATTAACTCACGTAGTGGAATTCCAAGCTCTTCTTCAACATTACATGGGCTGTTTACATGTCCTGAGATACAAAATATTTTAGTACCGGTATTGTTTGGTTTGCCAAGAGATGCAAACCACTCTCCTCCACGACGAAGAATATCTGG
>NZ_JADAKK010000041.1:9456-11437 GCF_020278625.1 Wolbachia endosymbiont of Mansonella ozzardi | reverse complement strand
ATAAGAGAGGGTGGTAGAACTGTTGGTTCTGGTGTTGTTTCTGAAATTTTGGAGTAGGCGGTGGTGACTGAAATAGAGCAAGTTGCATATATCATAAGCAAAGCTTTTGATTGTTCAAAATTAGAGAAATATGTTAGAGAGTTTGTTCGTGGATTTAAGGACAAATTTAAACATTCTGATGCAAAGCTATCAGGCCCAGTTGCATTGCCAAGAGATAATTTTAAATTCGATGTTGGTAGGTCTCCTCATGTTGATAAAAAATCTCATGAACAATTTGAAAAGAGAACTTCTGAGCGTCTGATTATTCTATATGGCCTTACCCCTGCTATGATGCAGATGCTTGGAGATTCATCGTTTTTTCCTCCCCCTCCTCCTGGTGTAGAAATTTATTTAAAGATTAAGAAAGTCTTTAGGAAAGGAAAATGAAAAGGATGAATCTGTTGAAAAGAATTGGTTTATTGATGACAAATATTGGTCATACTGCTATATACTCTGATAGTGGTCGCATAGTTGTAACTTTATTGCATCTTAGTGAAACTTGTATTGTTGATGTGAAAGAGCAAAATAAATGTGGTTATAATTCGGTTGTTTTAGGTACTGGAGATTTTAAAAATATTGCAAGGCCTCAGTTAGAATACTTAAAGAAGAGAGGAATAAATACTAGATATAGACTATATGAAAGTAGATTGAGTGATCTCTCAGGAATAGAGTGTGGTAAAAGAGTGGGGGTTAACCATTTTGTAGTTGGTCAATATCTTGATATTACAGGTTATTCTATAGGTAAGGGGTTTGCTGGTGTAATGAAGCGATATAATTTCGGTGGGCTTGGGGCATCTCACGGTGTTTCTATTGCTCATAGGTCGCAAGGTTCTACCGGTCAATGTCAGGATCCTGGTAGGGTATTTAAAGGAAAGAAAATGGCTGGTCATTTAGGCAGCAGTAGAGTAACTGTACATAACATGAAAATATTATCTATCGATCATGAAAATAGTATAATTGCTGTAAAAGGTAACAACGTTCCTGGATTTAGAAATTCTTACATCTTTGTGAGAGATGCAGTTAAAAAGCCTTTACATAAAGATATTTCTTTTTCGGTAGGTCTACTGTTAGGCGGAAATGATGATAATGCTAGTGGTTTGGTAAATTAGTTATGGAATGTAAATTAGTTAATCTATCTAATGATAACATAGGTGTCGCTCAGCTTAACCCTTCGATATTTTTCGTTAAGCAAAAATTGGGTATTTTGCATGATATAGTTAGATGGCAATTAGCAAAGAGAAGAGCTGGTACTCACAAAGCAAAAGGCATCAGTGATGTTTCTGGTACAACAGCTAAGCCTTATAGTCAAAAACGCACTGGTAGAGCAAGACAAGGAAGCTTGCGTTCTCCTCAGTTTAGGGGTGGTGGAGTTATTTTTGGTCCTGTTGTTAGGAGTCATGCCTATTCTCTTAACAAAAAAGTACGCAAGTTTGGTTTAAAAATTGCTTTATCTCTAAAATATTTTAATAATCAATTAATCATTCTTGATAATTTGAATATTGACGTGAAGAAAACATCTGAAATGTGTAAGTATATTAAAAATTTCAAATTTTCTTCCTTTCTGATAGTCGGTGATTATGGAGATGGATTGCTACGTGCTACTAGAAACCTGCATCATGTAAACTTGATCAAGCCTATCGGATTGAATGTTTTTGATATATTAAATCACGAGTGTATAATGTTGACAAGTGATGCTTTAAAATATCTTGAAGGTAGATTATTATGATTAAATACAATAATATAATAAAATATCCTATAATTACGGAAAAAGCCTCTTTTTTAAGGGAGAAATTTAATAAATATTCTTTGTATGTTTCTGTGGATGCAAATAAGTATAAAATAAAGTTGGCGATAGAGTCTCTATTTAGCGTTAAAGTTTCCCCTATAAATATTGTTAGAGTTAAACCTAAACGTAGACGCTTTAGAGGCGTGGTTGGCTATG
>NZ_JADAKK010000041.1:0-9446 GCF_020278625.1 Wolbachia endosymbiont of Mansonella ozzardi | reverse complement strand
AAAAAAGAAAGTTTATTTTTCTTTAATAGATGATCAAAAGTTAGATATAATGAGTGTTTAATATGGGTGTGAAGTTTCTTAATCCTGTTACTCCCTCCTCTCGTGGAACTGTGTTAGTAAGTAAAGTTGGTCTATCAAAAGATAAGCCAGAAAAGCTTCTTACATTTGGTAAAAAGTCCAGTGGTGGAAGGAATAATTACGGTAGAATTACAACTCGCCATAAGGGTGGTGGTCATAAAAAGAAGTACAGAATTGTAGATTTCAAGCGTAATAGAAATGATCAAGGTATAGTTGAGAAAATAGAATATGATCCAAATAGAAGTGGATTTTTAGCGTTAATATCATATAAGAGCAATGATACTAAATCTTATATACTAGCTCCACAAAACATAAAGCCTGGTGATGTTGTAATGTCAGGAGATGATGCTGATATATTACCAGGCAATTGTTTATCGTTGAAGTGTATACCTGTTGGTTCTTTTGTTCATGGTATTGAGTTGAAGCCAGGTAATGGTGCTGTAATTGCTCGAGCTGCTGGTTGTTATGCACAAATTGTTGGTCGTGATGGCAATTATGTTCTATTACGGTTGAGGTCTGGTCAAGTGAGGTTGGTTTTGTCTTCTTGCAAAGCTACTATTGGTGTAATGTCCAATCCTAATCGTAAAAATAGAAAATTAGGTAAGGCAGGAAGAAGTAGGTGGCTGGGAGTTAGGCCTGCTGTTCGTGGAGTTGCTATGAATCCAGTGGATCACCCTCATGGAGGTGGGGAAGGAAAGACTTCTGGTGGGCGTCACCCCGTTACTCCTTGGGGTATTGCAACAAAAGGAAAGAAAACTCGGAAGAGAAATAAATTTAGTGATAAGTATATAAAGCAATTGAAAGGTTAGTTTATGAGTAGGTCTGCGTGGAAACCACCTTTTTGTCACCCATCTGTGCTAAAGTTAGTGAATAGAGCTTTAAAGCAGGGTTCTATTAATAAGGTGATAAAAATTCATTCTAGAGCTTCTGTAATTCTTCCTAATTGTTTAGGTTTAAAATTTGCTGTTTATAATGGTAAAGATTACATTCCTGTTAATGTTAATGATCAGAATATGATAGGTCATAAATTTGGTGAATTTTCGCCTACTCGTAAATTTACTGGGCATAGTGGTGATAAAAAGGCAGCAAGAAGGTAATTAGTATGAAAAACAAGTACACAGTAATTAAAGCTAGTTCTAGGGTTTTAAAGTCCACTCCTCGTAAGTTAAACTTGGTTGCCAATTTAGTACGCAATAGAAAAGTTTCTTTTGCTACTGTGCAATTGAGGTTTTGCGAAAAGAAAGCTGCTGGCCTTATAGGGAAAGTATTAAATTCTGCAGTTGCTAATGCTCAATATAATTATGGGTTAGATATTGATAATCTATATATAAAGGAAGTTTCGGTAGGCAAGTCTTTTACTTTGCGTAGGGTGTCCCCAAAAGCTATGGGTAGAGCCAATAGAATTAGCAAGCATTACAGCAACATAACTATAAAGCTAGAGGAAATTGTATGATTTGTAAGAGTATGAAATTAGTGGGGAAAGGTAAATATGGGGCAAAAGGTTAATCCTATAGGATTTAGATTAAAAATAAATACTAATACCTGGGATTCTATTTGGTATGCTAATAAAGATTACAAAGAAAAATTGCATCAGGATTTATCTATTCGCAGTTACATAAATGAGTCTTTTAAGCACGCTGGTCTTTCCAAAGTAATTATAGAGCGCAAAGTTGATTTAGTGTCTGTAATGATACATTCTTCCAGACCTGGAGTGATAATAGGTAAGAAAGGCTTGGATATTGAGAAGGTAAAACAAAAAATAGCTGAGAAAGTAAAAAATAATGTGGAAGTGAATATAGTAGGAATAAAAAGGCCTGAAGTAGATGCGACTTTAATATCAAACAGCATAGCACAGCAATTAGAGAAGCGTGTTTCATTTAGAAGAGCAATGAAAAAAGCTATTCAAAGTTGTTTGAGAATGGGAGGTGGGGGTATCAAGGTAAGCTGTTCTGGGCGTCTTGGTGGAGCTGAGATAGCTCGTACTGAATGGTATAAAGAAGGTCGTTTACCTTTACACACTTTACGTGCTAATATAGATTATGCTTTTTGTGAAGCAAAGACTATATATGGTATTATAGGAGTTAAGGTTTGGGTTTATGTTGTTAATTAAGGCGTATTGAAATGTTTGTTCCCAAAAAGAGTAAATATAGAAAGGTGTTTAAAGGGAGAATTAAGGGTAACACAAAAGGTGGTAGCACACTATCTTTTGGTAATTACGGGTTAAAAGCTATAGAAGCAGGTAGAATTCATTCTAAGCATATTGAGACTGTGAGGCGTGTGATATCCAGAACGTTGAAACGTTCTGGTAAAGTGTGGATAAGAATTTTTCCTGATACTCCTGTTAGTAAAAAACCAGCAGACGTACGGATGGGTAAAGGAAAAGGTAATGTTGAATTTTGGGTATTTAAAGCTAAGCCTGGTAGGGTGTTATTTGAGATTAGCAGTGACGTTCCCATGCATTTAGCAAGATTGGCGCTTGAAAAAGCAATTGCCAAGCTTCCTGTAAAATGTAAATTTATATCTAATCATAGTTGAACGGAGTTACGATGGATATAGCTGACGTTAGATCAAAATCTTCGCAAGAGTTGCATGAAATTCTTGTAAATTTGAGGAAGGAGTTTGTTAATTTGGCTTTTCAGAAGAAATTAGGACAGTGTAGTAATATTTCACGTTTTGGCTTGATAAGAAAGAGCATAGCTCGTATTTTAACTATATTAAATGAAAGAAGAATAGGGGAAGAGGATGCCTAAGAAGATTTTTTGTGGTATTGTAGCTAAAGCTGAGTGCGATAAAACTGTAAAGGTCTCAGTATTGCGGGTATATAAGGATAAATTTTATAAGAAAGTTATAAAAAAATATAAAAAGTATACAGCACATGATGAGAATAATAATTGCAAAGAAGGAGATATGGTTTTTATACAAGAACACAAGCCTGTTTCTACTACTAAAAAATGGATTGTTGTGCGAATTGAGTAAGGTGCTTATATGATTCAAAAAAATACATTGTTGGAAGTAGCTGATAATTCTGGTGCACGTGAAGTGCTTTGTATTGGCTTGTTGGGCGGGAGGAAGTCTGCATCTATAGGTGATACAATTATTGTGTCTACTAAATCTATCAACCCGAAAGGGAAGGTCGAAAAGGGAAAAGTATATAGAGCAGTTGTTGTTAGAGTGAGAAATCGTATCAGAAAATCTGATGACTCTGTAATTTGTTTTTCTAGCAATGCTGTAGTTTTAGTTAATAATCAAGGTGAGCCGCTTGGTACTCGAGTGTTTGGCCCGGTGAAGAAATTGCCGTCTGGTTCTTTTATGAAAATAATGTCATTAGCTGTTGAAGTTTTATAATGAGTGCAAAAATAAGAAGTGGTGATGACGTCATAGTTTTAACTGGCAGGGATAGAGGAAAAGTTGGTAAAGTAATCAAAATTATCACACGTGACGCTAAAAAAAAGGCTGTTGTTTCTGGAGTGAATGTACATAAGAAACATACTAAACCGAAAGCTGGTAGTAGTGGCGGTATATTAAATAAAGAGTTAGCTATTGATATATCTAACATCGCAATATTAGACCCTAAGTATAAAGCTCCAACTAGAGTAGGGTTTAAGATTATAGATGGTAAAAAAGTGCGTTTTGCAAAAGTTTCTGGAGAAGTAATAGGCTAGGTTGATATGTTTAAAGAATTATACAGAGATAGTATAGTAAAATCCTTGAAGGACAAGTTTAACTACTGCAACATGATGCAAGTACCTAAGCTTGTCAAGGTATGTATTAATATGGGTGTTGGAGATGCTGCTACAAACAGTAAAGCAATAAATGAACCGCTTGATGATCTATATTTAATTGCAGGGCAAAAGCCTGTATCAACGTTTGCAAAAAAATCCATTTCTGGTTTTAAGATAAGGAAAGGCGCTACGGTAGGTTGCAAAGTAACTTTGCGTAAAGATAAAATGTATGAGTTTTTAGAAAGATTGATATATGTTGCTTTACCAAGAGAAAAAGATTTTAGAGGATTTAGTGTAAAACAATTTGACGGTAATGGTAATTTTTCCTTTGGTATAAAGGAACATATTTCATTTTTAGAAATAGATTACGATAAAATAAGTAGGATTAGAGGTATGGATATCAATATTATAACAAGTACGACTAGTGATAAAGAAGCAAAAGAGCTATTGCTAGCTTTTAGGTTTCCCTTTTTTGATTAATTAAGAGAAGAGATATATGGCAAAAAAATCTATGATACAAAGAAATCTTCGTAGGATAAAATTGCACGATCAATATGAAGAGAAAAGAAAAAAGCTAAAATCTATAATAAATAATAAGAATATACCTATAAGTGAGAGGTTTGCAGCTCAAAACAAGCTGATTAAAGAGTTGCCTAGAGATTCTTCTCAAATCAGAATTAGAAATAGGTGTGCTCTAACAGGGAGACCAAGAGGAGTATATAGAAAGTTTGGTTTATGTAGGATTGTTTTGCGTGATTTATGTTCTTTTGGAAAAATTCCAGGGGTTACGAAGTCTAGTTGGTAATATAATATAGATAATATAGGAGTATATTGTGGCGTTGTCTGATAGTGTTGGTGATTTTTTGACGAGGATACGTAATGCTCAATTGGCAATGCACAGGACAACAAGAGTTCTGTTTTCTAAGGTAAATTCTTCTATACTGAAAATCTTAAAGGATGAAGGATATATCCTTAGTTACCAGAAAGAAGTTGTAGGCAATGTGCCATCTTTTATCGTAAAATTGAAGTATTATAAGAAGTCACCTGTAATTAGTAATATAGTTAGAGTATCAAAACCTGGTTGTCGTCGCTATTCTAAATGCAGGGACATTACTAAGGCATATAATGGACTTGGTATTTTTATTATATCTACGTCTAAAGGAGTGATGACTGATTACAATGCGCATAAATTGAAAGTTGGTGGAGAAGTTTTGTGTCGTGTATTTTAAGTAGTAGGAGGAATTTATGTCTCGTATAGGTGCTGCGCCTATCAATATTCCTGCTGGTATTTCAGTTGAGTGTAATGATGGTAAAATGTTAATAAAAAGTGCCAAGGTAGAAAAAGAACTTAGGCTATGCAGTGATGTTGTATGCCATGTTGTTGATAATCAGTTGCTGCTTTTTGTTGATCAAAGCAAAGATAATTATAATGAGACAAAGCCTATATGGGGTACTTATAGGAGCAATATTAACAATATTATTAATGGCATGATTAATAGTTTTTCTGTTGATCTTGAAATTAATGGTGTTGGATATAAAGCGGAGTGTGATGGTAAATATTTGACTTTATATCTTGGCTATAGCCATAATGTGAAGTATAAAGTGCCTAAGGACGTTGAGATTAAGTGTGTAAAACCAACTCACTTAGTAGTGAGTAGTATAGATAAACAAAAAGTCTATATGGTAGCATCCGATATATGCAAAATTAGAAAGTACGACCCTTATAAAGGTAAGGGTATTGTAATGAAAGACAAATTTATGTTACGTAAAGTTGTAAGTAAAAAGAAGTAATTAAGATGAGAAGATTACATAATTTTTTAAGTAATTATGAAAAAAGGAAACTACGTAATAGAAAGAAGCTCAATAACGGCGCTGAGCGTTTACGTATATCCATATTCAAGTCCAACAGGCATTTTTACGCTCAGTTAATCAATGACAAAAAAGGAGTGACTCTCACCTCTGCTTCTACTTTGGATGCTAAAATTAGGGGTGTATGTAAAGGTAGGGTCAACGCTGAAACTGTAAAACAGGTTTCTTCTTTGATGGTTGAACGTCTATCTAATATAAAATTAGAACAAGAGTTGGTGTTTGACCGTGGAGCATATAAATATACAGGGTTAGTTCCTCAATTTGCTGAGGCTTTAAGAAGTTCTGGGTTTAAGTTTTAGAAGGTTTTGAATATGGTTGTAAAAATTTTACAAAATAACAACGATTTATCAGAGCTTTTAGTTTCAGTACGTAGAGTGACAACAGTTACCAAAGGTGGTAGAAGATTTTCATTTTCAATTTTGGTCGTTGTTGGAGACGAAAAGGGTAGGGTAGGATGCGGAATGGGCAAACACGCAGAGGTTGCTGAAGCAAGGATAAAAGCTGTAAATGCTGCGAAAAAATCGATGATTAGAGTGTACTTGCGTGAAGGTAGAACTTTGCACCATGATATTAAAGCTAAATTTTGCTCTGGTGAAATAGTTTTAAGAGCAGCTAGAGCTGGAACAGGTATTATTGCTGGTGGAGCGATTAGGTCAGTTTTTGAAGTGCTAGGCATAAAAGATGTAGTAGCTAAATCTACGAGATCAAATAATCCTCATAACGTTATATGTGCAGTGTTTAGAGCTTTTGATAATATGTTGTCTCCTCGTCAGGTGGCAAGCAAAAGAGGTAAAAAGATTAGCGAGATAGTTGGAAATAGGTAAAGTATGGATAGTGCTATAAAATTAAACTCTATATTCACTAAATTATCGAAAAAAAAGAAGCCCAAGTTGCTAGGTAGAGGTATTGGTTGTAGTAAAGGCAAAACATCTGGCAGGGGACATAAAGGACAAAAGGCTAGAAGTGGTGTTTCCATAAATGGATTTGAAGGAGGACAACAGTCTATATACACTCGTTTACCTAAAAGGGGTTTTAACCCTATAAGTAGGAATATATGCTTCATAATTAATGTTGGTGATGTGCAGCACTTAATAGAAACTAAGAAAATAGTGAAAGATTCTGTTATAGACAAAGATGTGCTGTGTAAGCTAGGTTTGATAAAGTCTGTCAAGGATAAAATTAAGCTTCTCAATAAAGGTAAGCTGACTGAGAGGTGTGTATTTCACATTGATTGTGCGTCAGAAGCTGCAAAAAAATCTGTAGCTTCAGTTGGTGGTAGTGTGGAAATACTATCATAAATGATGAGCAGCAAATCCACATTTAATAGTTTGGATTCTGCGTTATTATATAAAGGCGATTTATTGAAGCGTATGTTTTTTACGCTAATCGCTTTAATTTGTTATCGCCTAGGTACTTACGTGCCTATTCCTGGAATTAACCTTGATATAATTAGTGATGTATTCCCTAAGGAAGGTTCTGGTGTTTTTGGAGTATTTAATTTTTTTTCTGGTGGTGCATTAGCTAGGATGACAATCTTAGCACTAAGTGTTATGCCATACATAGTTGCATCTATAGTTATGCAGTTACTATCTTCTGCCATCAAAGGAATTAATGAAGTTAAAAATGATGGGGAATTAGGACGTCGAAAGATGAATTCCTACATACGGTATATGACTATAGTGTTTTGTGTATTTCAATCGATTACTATTTTAATTGGATTAGAAAGAATGAATAAGGAAGGGGTATTAATTGTAATTGAACCTGGCCTTATGTTTCGTACAGTAGGTGTTTTCAGCCTTTTAGGTGGAACTATGTTTCTAATGTGGCTTGGTGAGCAAATCAGTGCTAATGGTATAGGCAATGGTATCTCATTAATTATTTTTACTGGCATAATATCAGAGCTACATAGTGCTTTTTCATCTCTATTAACATTAAATAAAAACGGTAACATATCGTTGTTTATTATCCTTTTTATTTTGGCGGTGTTTTTTTTGCTGTTGCTTTTGGTTATTTTTGTAGAGTCTTCTTACAGAAAAGTCATTGTTCAGTATCCTAAAAAGCAGTTTAAAAAATTACATAGTGACGATTTTACTTATATCCCATTAAAGATTAATTTATCTGGCGTAATACCAACTATTTTTGCTAATGCAATTTTACTTACACCTATTTCAATTGCAAATTTCTATAAGGGATATGCTTTTTCTGACTTTATTTTGAATTATTTTATGACAAATAAAGTAGTTTATGTTGTAGCTTACTTAGCGTTTATAATATTTTTTAACTTTTTCTACACCAATTTTATATTTAACCCAGAAGAAAATGCCAATTTCCTTAAAAAAAATGGTGGTTTTATACCTGGTAGAAGGCCTGGAAAACATACTTCTGATTACCTTCAAGATATAGTTTTTAAGTTGACGTTCATTGGCTCTACATATTTGGTGGTTATATGTGCTGTACCTGAAGTCATAAGATATTATTATGATATACCGTTTATTTTTGGTGGAACAAGCTTATTGATTATAGTTAACGTTGTTACTGATACCATCATGCAAATACAATCCTATATCTTTTCGAACAGATATGATAGCTGGATAAAAAAATATGAGTCTAAAACGAGAAAATTAAGATGATTATTACAATTTTTGGTCTTCCTGGCTCCGGTAAAGGTACTCAATCGGGCCTGCTAATAGCAAAGTATAACTTAAAGTTAATTTCAGTAGGGGATTTATTGAGAAATATTATATCTAGCAACAGCGAATTAGGTAAAAAAATAAAGGATACCGTAGAATCAGGTAATTTGATTCAAGATAAAGTTATATGTGAGTTATTACGTGACCAGCTTGTACTAGTAGATGATAATTTTTTGTTGGATGGTTTTCCGAGAAATTTAAATCAAGCTCGTTTCTTAACTCAAGTTTTGCTGGAGAGATATAATAGAGATGTGGATGTTGTTATTGAGTTACAGCTTGATGATAAGATTGCAGTTAATAGGTTAAAGAGTCGCCTTGTGTGTTTAGACTGCAAAAGTGTATACAGTGCATCTTCTCTTAAGAACGATGACTATCTTGCTTGTATGAAATGTAAAAGTACAAAGCTAGAAAGGAGAATTGATGATTCTAACTTATCTGCAATTAATAGAAGAATAAGCAAATATCACATCCAAATAAAGGGTTTACGTGAATATTACAAAGACAAATTGTTAACGATTAATGCTAGTCTTAATATTGGTCAGGTAAGACAAGAGATTGAAAGCAAAATTTCTTGCAATTTAGTTTGACTCTGGATTGTTTTATGGTATAAATCAAGAGTTGTTATTATAAAGTATCGGAGTACCAGTGGCACGTATTGCGGGTGTAAATGTTCCACTAAAGAAATGTGTTCCTTTTGCATTAACTTATATATATGGCATAGGTATTGCTACTGCAAACACAATTTGTCATGCTTGTGAAATTGATAAAAGCAAACGTGTTTCGGAATTACAAGATAAAGACATAGAAAAGATCAGCAGTTTCATTAGGCAAAATTATTCTATAGAAGGTGAGCTTAGAAAAGAGGTGGCTATGAATATAAAGTTTTTAGTGGAAATGGGGTGCTATAGAGGAGTGAGACACAGGAAAGGTTTACCTGTAAGAGGACAAAGGACTCATACCAATGCTAAAACTCGTAAAGGTAGATCTCGTTTGCCTATTGCTGGAAAAAAATAAGATTTGTTATTATTGTAAGTTTTAATGAAAAAGGTCAGAACAGTTGGTAAAAGTGCAAAAAAGTTTGTCACTG
>NZ_JADAKK010000040.1:10655-11487 GCF_020278625.1 Wolbachia endosymbiont of Mansonella ozzardi | reverse complement strand
GTTTTAGACAGTAGATCCTAGTATCAACTGCTGGAATGACGAAAAAAGTCACTTGAATGACAAGAGAAGGAGAGGCACTTGGGCGGTACCGCCATAAGAAACCAGTGTCAGCTACTTGGATGACATAGTTTACTATGTAATCAAATTACAATACTTCTAGTATTCTGCGTTGCTCCTTAAAAATTCCTTACCATAGTGCAAAAGGTCTAGTTCAGAATAGATGCAAAACAGCTTATTTCGCGTGGCACAAATCGTGCATTTTTTGATACGCCTTTTGAAAACCAAGTAGGGAATAAGTGTCATCAACAGTTGCTGTTTTTGCTTTTCCATTGACTACCACTGATAATCCTTGTTTCATCTTGAGAATTAGTTCTTGATCTGTTTTTGTACGTTCTGCCCATGCGAGACTCCCCTGTATTATGGGCAATATATATTTAACTCTTTTATCTACATTAAGAACTACAGGCTCCTTATCGTACTGAAAACCAGAGGTAACGCTGACCTCATCTGCTTTTTTATCGACATAACTGACCATTACATATGGCTTGCGGTCAGTTGTATAATGCTCACTTTTTTTCTTAGGGTAAGACACGATGTAGCACACTTTTTCTCCATCTTCTAATGCAGTATACACAAGCCAATCCTTATATTTTTCTTTCAACTGCACATCACTGACCGATGCGAGAGCGCCTACTGAAAAAAATGTTAAAAGTACAAAAAACCTACGCATGCAAGCCAAATTTTAAACTCTCCGATTGTATATGTTGTCTTACCTTACTCATCGCCTGCTCAGCTAGCTGTCTTATTCTTTCTCTTGAAACACCATATTTTT
>NZ_JADAKK010000040.1:6824-10507 GCF_020278625.1 Wolbachia endosymbiont of Mansonella ozzardi | reverse complement strand
CTCTGTTTGTATATTGTAAAATTCTTTTCTTTATTTTACGCAAACTAAAAAATAGCTTTCTTTGCGCTTGCGTTGTGCCTATTTTTACAAACGACCAAGATTTCAATATAAAGTCTTTTATTGAAGCTTCAATCCACCACACCGCATAAGTTGAAAAGCGAAACCCTAAATCAGGATTAAACTTTTTCACTGCATGCATTAAACCCATGTTTCCTTCCATGACCAGGTCCATAAGCAGCAGTCCATAGTTTTTGAACTTCATTGCAATTTTCACTACCAAATTCAAATGACTGGTAATCAACTTATGAGCGGAAGAAATATCTTTGTATTGGTGCCAATTTTTTGCTAATCGTACTTCTTCTTCTTGGGAAAGCATAGGAAATTTTCGCACCTCAGCAATATACTGAGTGAGATTAGTACTACTGTTAATACATAAGCTTGTTGTTGGGATTAACATAACAACTTAAATTAAAACTCCATACATATAATATATTAATTTTCTGACAAAAACTCAAGATTTAATTTAAAAAAGCATGTATACCTTTGCACCTACCTAGGATCTCAGATGTCTTAACACTGATTGTTAGCATACAACTCCATAAACTAAAGTAGCCTACATATGTCATTCCAGTGTTTAAAAACACTGGAATCCACATTTCTTTTTTCTAGGCCCCAGCACCAGTTACTTGAATGACAAAACTGGGACAACAAGAAGAGTTGCTAAGTATGGACTAGAAGTTAAATGCCACTCCAGCTTCTGCACCAATAGTGCTGTAAAGAACCTTTATTTTACCATCATCCTTAGTTGTTGCATCAAACTTAGCACCATAAGAACCGAAATAACGAGCCCCAGCAAAGAGTTTGATTTCTGGAGTTACGTCATAACTAACCCCAGCTTTTGCCTGATAAGCAAAACCAAATCCTTTTTGATCCTTAACTGCGTCAGCTTTAGAAGGATTACTGAGATATGCTGTACCAAGACCAACACCAACGTATGGAGTGATAGGCATATCTTCAATTGCTACATCGTAATACACGTTAACTAGTCCTGAAATTGCTGTTAAATTGTCTGCAGCATCTGGTGTAAATGTTGCATCTTTAATATCGTTCCTGCTTAGCTGCGAATAGAGCCCTTCGATATCAACTCTGATATCGTCCATTTTGTAACCAAACGCACCACCACCAGCTATAAAAGATGCTTTTAAAGGATCTTGATCTTCATTGCCTTTTTTATACTCAATACCCTTAATCTCTGTTTTAAAAGGTAAAAGTTCACCGTTGTACTGCAAACGAATGTAGTAATTAGTTTCTTCATCAGCTATTGGACCAACAGGATCTGAAAAAGCAGCGTTTGATAAACTTAGCAACGTCGCTAAAGCGGTTGCTGAAAAAAACTTTTTATAATGCATAATTGCCCTCGTTAAAAAAATTAAAATTCCACTTTAGCAATTTAAGTAAAAACTAAAGTTAAGTCAAGTACTAACTTAATAACATGAAATATTTGACATTTAAACCAATTTTTAAGGGGAAGGTGAAAATTTTATTAATAAAAAGATAATTATATAACTTTTTACCTTTGATTTTTCGGTATTTTTTTACTGACTCTAGTATTTTTTTACTTTCTGTGTACCATCTTCGCTACTGCGATTTCTTTTGTCTTTGCATGATATTTCAAGTATATCATATAAGACAATCCTAGTACCAAAGATACAGAAACCTAGTTAGCAATACAGAGAATTTTTAAAAGGGAAGTTTAAACCCAGGTGGTAACCCCATCATACTTGCAAGATCAGAGGTTGCATTTGCCATGTCTTCCTCTGCCTTTTTAATGGCATCGTTGAATGCTGCTGTTACTAAATCTTCTACTATATCTTTCTCCTCGTTTTTCATAAGTTCTAAGTCTATGCTTACTTTCTTAGCTTTATAACTACCTATTTTTACAACTTCCACTAACACAGAAACTTTGCCGCCCCCGGAAACACCTTGAAATTCTTTTCCAATATACTTCTCTTGAGCTTCCACAAGCTTTTTTTGCATCTCTTGTGCTTGCTTCATTATTTGACTAAAATCCACAACCTACTCCTTATTCTCTATATTAACTACCTTTGCACCTTTAAACGTATCAAGTATACTCTTGACTGCAGGTGCATAATTAAAATTACTTACTTTCCTGCTCATATAGCCTGCATCGACTGTGACGACCCATTCTTGCTGAGTCACTTGATTTAAGTAATTTTTCAAGTCATTACAAAAACTGTTGTCCAACCAAGATACGGACCTCAATTTTAAATACCCAGGTTTGCAATCTACCAATTGTAGGTTACTACATAGCTGTTTGTAAAGATAAATTTGGTTATTCTGTTGTAATAGTTGCAGAATTTTATCAAAATCATAATTTTTTTGCTGTGCGCTCTCTGTGTTACGCATATTCCTTTGCTGTGTATTCTGCATAAGAACTTTTTTGACTACTTGCTCGGGAGAAGGTAAATCAGAAAGATAACAGAGGCTAATTAACACCATTTCAGCAGCAATATCGTTACATGTTGAAGTTTTTATATCCTGAGTTCCCTTGAGTAACATCTTCCACAATCTCGAGAAAAATATTAAAGATTTCTTTGCACTTAAGTCTTTTATCCTGTTCTTTTCACATTCTATAACTGAACTATCAATTTCTTTTGTAATCAAATAACGGCATATTAATTGAATTGTTTGCAATAGACCTTCGAAGACACTGAGTGGGTTTGCTGTCTTTATTGCCTTGTCAAATACTGACAGAGCTTTCTCTAAATCACCATATAATATTGCTTCCAGTAGATTAAATATAATATCTTTATCCACCAGACCGAGTATTTCTATTACATTCTTGATGGATATTACGCCATCTTTGCTATATAACACTGCTTGATTCATTAAAAATAAAGCGTTACGCATCGAATTGCTACAGTGGCGTGCAATTAATTCTGGTGCCCCACTTTCAATGAGATGATTTTCTTTTTGTGCAATGTCATTCAACCGCTCCACTATTTTGGTTGCAGGGATGTTATGCAAATCAAACCTTTGACAGCGTGCAATAATAGTTATCGGTATCTTTTTTATCTCTGTAGTCGCCAGGACAAACTTTACACTGGGTGGTGGTTCTTCTAGGGTTTTAAGCAATGCATTAAATGCACTGCTGGATAACATGTGTACTTCATCTATAATGTAAACCTTGAATTTAGAGATTATAGGTGAATAGCAAATGTCTCCTAGGATTACTTTGATATCTTCAACGCTAGTGTAACTTGCTGCGTCGATCTCTATCACATCCGGGTGACTTGAATTCTTTATTGCTAGACAATTTTCACATGATCCGCAAGGTTCAAAAGTTGGTCCTAAGGAACAATTCAAACATAAAGCTATTATTCTTGCTGTGGTAGTTTTACCAACTCCGCTACTACCAGAGAGCAGTATAGATTGTGGGATTTTGTTGAGAGTAAAAGCGTTTTCTAATATACGCACTAATATATCTTGACCTATTAGATCTTTGAAGCTACTAGGACGATATTTTAATGCTATGTTCATAACTTACGATAAACAAACAGTTCAATAGGTATGCAACCCAAAAAGATTCTGATATGGCTGCTTCATCTCTGACCTGACCAAGTTACAGAGTTTTTGCCTGCATACCTTGTAAGATATTATAC
>NZ_JADAKK010000040.1:0-6814 GCF_020278625.1 Wolbachia endosymbiont of Mansonella ozzardi | reverse complement strand
TTTTTATTTAGCAAGGTGTATCCTATAATAGTCTATAATTAGTTGGGGTTACATAAATTATATATATAAACTGATTATGATTTTATATCACTTCTCTCTTTGTCCGTTCTCACGAAAGGTTAGAGCTCTTCTCAAGGAGAAAAAGTTAGGTTGTGATTTAGTATACGAGAATCCGTGGGAGAAGAGGAATGAATTTATGGAGATTAACCCAACTGGACAAGTGCCAGTACTTATGGATAACGATTTTATTATAACAGACAGCACTGCTATTTGTGAGTATCTAGAAGAAACTTACAGCAGCGATATCAAATTGCTCGATTTGTCTACTGTTGTTAAGTCTAAAATACGTGCTTTGGTTAATTGGTTTGATAACAAGTTTTACAACGAAGTTACTAAATACATTATAAACGAAAAAGTAATAATTAACCGCATTCCTGACTCTAGGTTTCTTCATGCAGCTCAGCATAATCTGTCTTGCCATATAGAATACATTGAACACTTAATTAGCAAAAACGTTTGGCTTGCAACCGATAAGTTCACTTTGGCTGACATTACTTTAGCGTCACATATCTCTGTAATGGACTATGTAAATAGTTTTCCATGGGAAAAAAGTAGAATTTTAAAAGAATGGTACTCTATTGTTAAGTCAAGGCCTTGTTTTCGTGAAATGTTATTAGAAAGAGTTTCTGGATTAACTCCTCCTAGGCATTATGCCGACTTTGATTTTTAACTCATATTAACTTTAAAGCTACAGTCATCCCTTCATCAGTTGGAATTAATATAGAGTAATATTTTTTTTCGTCTGATAATCTACGATTAAATTCTCTCATAGCCTGCCATGATTTTTCTGATACTTCCTTTAGAGGTGATTCTAAAAACACTGTGTTAAATAATAGAGTGTTATCTGCAACAATGAGCCCATCTTGTTTAATATAAAGCTCTGCCCAATCTAAGTATTTAGGATAGCCACCTTTATCTGCATCAATGAACGTCATGTCAAACGGTGCTTTTGCTGACAACTCATTCAGTTTTTCCAATGCGTTGCCTTCTACTAAAGTAATTTTATTGCTCAGATTGAAAGCACTAAAATTTTTTTTTGCTATACTTAAGTGCTTAGGATTGTTCTCTATTGTGTATATATGGCCACATTCAGGTAGAGCTTTTGCCATACAAATCGATGAATACCCATATAATGTACCAATTTCAACGATACTTTTTACCTTATGGATTTTTATAAATAAACTGAGCAGCTTTCCTTCTTCAGCACTAATTTGGATGTGTTTCTTTTCTTCAAAAATACAGTATCCTTCTATTTTTTTGTATTTCTTTGCGAATAAATCTCTTATGTATGATAATTTCATGTTAGAGTTGTTGCGTGCCATGCTTACTATTAAATAGATTTAGTTTATATAAAATTTATATATGTTAGCTTAAAAATGGTAAAAACGTTTATCTTAGGTTATTATTTTTTACAGCGTAAAATTTTAAGTGACAGAAATTATTATATATAATATTATAATTAACTAGTATAATAATCGATAGATTGTCATGCTAGAATTTGAGGAACTGCTTATGAGCGTTTCTCTTTAGTTAAAATATAATTTTCATAATCAATTAGAGGGGGTTATATGTCTTATAATATTGCTGGTGAAGTTGAAACGTTAAGCAAAAAATCTAATAAAGATGAAGGGGTTACATTGTTACATAACCCAGCTTATCGTGAGAAATATAGGGAACGTTTTGATGAAGCCCAGAAAAAAGTTATGGATATGGTTCAGTTTTATGATGGAACAATAATATTAATAGAAAATAAAATTGCTATGTATTATTACGCTTGGCACAGTAAAAAAAGAGAATTTGAGCGTAAGAAACAGCAAGCAGTGGTAAAAAACGATAGCTCAACATAGTTTTTTTATGATAAGCTACAGTGGTATCATTTCACTATAGCTTTTTCATATAGCCTATCTATTACATTAGTGAAGTATTCTAATGTTTTATATCCTTCGTGTTTAATTTTATTATGTTCTGTACCTGATTTATCGTTACTAAGCTTAATAAAAAATATTGGAGTAGCCATAATACCAAGCTTATTTATTGCCAGTGATTTATCGTTTATAATTTTGTCAAACACTTCCTTGTTTTTCTTTTCATCGATGTATTGGTTAAACAGGTCCTGCTTTAAGTTACTTAGTGCGGCAATTCTTTGTAGTACAGTTAAATCACTTAAATCAGAATAGTTCCACGAGTCTATTGAATTAAAAACAGCTTTGTTAAAATTAAAGTAGTCTTCTTCTTTTTCATAGCAATAGCTTAGCATTGCAGCTTTTAATCCTCTGTAATCTAGAGGAAAATGACGGAATATATATAACATTTTTCCCGTATCTATATATTTCTTTTTAATTGCAGGAAAAACCTCCTTATGAAAAAGGGAACAGTGATAACAAGTGAGCGAAGCATATTCTATCATTAAAATTGGCGCTTTTGGATTTCCTAGTGATTTGTCATCGGGCAATGGTGATAATAGTTCTTCTGCTGTTGTTTCACCAGTTTTTCGAGTGTACTGGCTGTTGGACAAGTCTTGTTTAGTAACTGCATAAGAATTAACACTTATAAAAATTAGTAAAAGCAATATTCTGAAAATCATTACAATATAAACACTAAAATTACTAAGAAAATTACGTATCTATATTAATAATGTCAAGATAACTTTTACTTAGCAAGGTTCTCAACTCTTTCTTTGAATGCAGCAATTATTTTACTTTGTGTATATTTGTACACTGGGTTTAATAGAGTTGAAAGCGAGCTAGATTTAAACTTAAATTCTATGTAAAATTTCACCATGGTCTTATTTTCACCTACAGGAATGAATTTCCATTCATTATATAAATGTTTGAATATTCCATTTGATGATACAGCTTTTATCCAACCTTCATTTGTTCTGCTTGGAGCAAGAAAGGTTACTTCTGATGTATACTTTCCTTTAATACCATGAAAAGATGCTAGAAGATCCACAACCATTTGGCTATCGATTTTTTCTTTTATATAAACAGCTTTGCACCAAGGAACAAAATCAGGATACTTCTCAACATCAATTACAACCTGAAATATCTCATCAGATGAACAGAAAAAAGTACCTTGTTCTTTGTGTAGGTAGAGCATAAATCTAAATCAACTGGAATAGGATCCATATCTACCGTCAGTCTTAGTAGATTCCTGAGACCTAAAGTTAAAGTGGGCATCACGTATTAATTTCAATGAAGTTAATAGAGGCAATTCCCTTGACTAGAAATTATCGCTCGGGAAATTTAACTTAACTCATAACGTATAGAACAGACCCTTATAATTATAGCTGGTTTACACAAGTTGTGTCTATATGTATATTGCAGTCAACAGTAAAACTGACTATTATTCAACCTTTATTAAACTTTGCATTTTAAGTGTGGCGGTCAATAAGTGTATCTTATGAATATTGTTAAAGTTTTAATCATTATTGTTTTTGTTATAATTTCTTCAGGTGATTACACCAGTTGTGCAGATCACAAAACTTTTGTGCATGCTATGAACCAACAAGTGAATAGCATATATGCAAAAGAGAAGAAAAGAGATCTGTAATGTGTATATAGAAAGCTTCAGGAGATCATTCGAAACAATGTTAATCTCAAAGAAATATTCCGATTTGTAATGGGAAAACATTGGACTTTGATTACCCAAGAAGAAAGAGAAAGTTTCTTGAAAAAATATTGAGATGCATCTTATGCATTTGTGCACAAAATTTTGTATAAGTACATGAACAACAGCGAAATGGCTATAATAGGCTTAAAAGCAGGTGATGATGGAACTTGCTTGGTTAATACAAGATCTTCCTACGGCGACGAAGAATTTACAAATATTGACTTTAAAGTTGCTAAAAGTAACAGTTCTTTATTAATCAATGATGTTGTAATGAATGGAATAAGTATTTCTATTAATCAACGTTCTCAATTCAGTGAAAAAATTGATACGTATGATATAGCAAGTGTTATAGATGAATAAAAATGTAGTAACAATCTATGATATACATGCCTCACTGGCCTAAGCCACTTGGTAGAAGACAAAAAGACTTTTCTCTTGAGCGCATGAAAAGCTTTTTAAGTAAGTTAGGCAGTCCCGAAAAAAAGATGCCTCCGGCAGTTCACATAGCTGGAACTAATGGAAAAGGCTCGACACTATCTTTTATAAGGCACATAATGCAGTCAGCGGGATATAAGGTCCATGCATACACTTCTCCACATTTAGTTAATTTTAATGAGAGAATAGTCGTTGCAGGGAGTAATATTGACGATAATGAATTATATAGTTTATTAGAAGAATGCCGCGCTGCAATTGCAGATCAGCCTATCACTTTGTTTGAAGCTGCAACAATTGCAGCATTCTTAGCTTTCTCTCGTCATGAAGCCGATGTGAGTTTAGTCGAAGTAGGCGTGGGTGGAAGACGTGATGCAACAAATGTTATAAATAATCCGATCTTAACAATCATTACTTCCATCGCACTTGATCATGTGGAATATCTTGGTCCAACTGTAGAGACTATAGCGGGTGAGAAGGCTGGAATAATGAAGCATAATGTTCCTTGCGTAATAGCACCACAAGAAAAGTCCATAATGAATACGCTAGAGCAATGCGCAATCAATAAGAAATCTCCTTTATATAGAGGTAGCTTTGAGTGGAATTGCAGTAAACAACTGTCTGTCATCCAAGTAGCTAACACTGGGATCCAGCAAAAAAATGAGTGGATTCCAGCGTCAAGCGCTGGAATGACATCAGCTCGAATGGTTTTCCAATCGGCTATTCAATCAATAGAATTTCCCTTGCCTTCTTTGAAGGGCGATCACCAAATAATTAATGCAGGAAACGCTATTGCAGCATGTAGCATTTTGAGTGGAAGGTATGGATTTGATCTTGGAGAAGAGGATATCACTTCAGGTTTACAACATACCTACTGGCCTGCACGACTAGAGCTTATAAAAGAGGGCAGTTTAATTTCTTTGTTACCGAAAGATTGGCAATTATTTTTAGATGGTGCGCACAATAACGATGGTGCTAGAGTGTTAGCTAATTGGGTGAAAAATAATTTTGCTGAAGGTATTCATATGATTTTTGGGGTTACTCGTAACAGAAACGTGGAAGAGTTTTTGGAACACTTAAAATCATATATCAAGTTATTATGTGCGGTTTGTGTTAAGTCTGAGCCCAAAGCAACAAATACAGGTCTAATCAAAAAGGGAGCGGATAATATAGGGATAAATGCTATTGAATGTGAATCGATCGGTGATGCCATATTAAACCACATACTAAAAGCTCCTATCCAGAATGTCAAAACCATACTGATTTGTGGTTCGTTATTCCTAGCTAGGGATTTTGCTATGGAAAATAACTGAGTCTTTTAAAGTTTATATCAACTAGCGCTATATTTTTTTCTGGAGGAAAGCTATATTGTAGCTATGGACAATATAATCATAAAAAAATTTGGTGGGAGCTCATTAACTGACTTAAACCGAGTTGCAAATTTGATAAAAAAGGATGTTGAGAGGGGTTGTAATGTAATCGTCGTTGTATCTGCCATTGCGGGATTTACTGATCAAATGGCTTTTCAAGCTAGACAAATCTCAAATTTAAGCTGCAAACGAGAGCTGTCAGAATATGACGTTATACTTTCAGCGGGAGAGCAGATTTCTTGCGGCATGCTAGCAATCACTCTCCAATCTATTGGAATAAACGCTAAATCTTGGCTTGCTTGGCAGTTACCGATTATAACAGATGATCTTTACTCCGAGTCTAAAATAAAAACAATAAAGATTGATCATCTGAAAAGGTCTTTTACTGAAGGGTATACTGTAGCGATCATTGCCGGATTTCAGGGTATACATGATGATAGAATCACTACTTTTGGAAGAGGAGGCTCTGATATATCAGCAGTTGCTTTAGCGGTAGCTTTTAACGTCAAATTTTGCGAAATTTTCACTGATATTGATGGAGTATATACAGCTGATCCCAAAATTGTTCCAAAAGCACGCAAGCTCAAATCTATCTCTTACGATGAAATGTTGGAGATGTCGTCATCTGGTGCTAAAATACTACATAATCGCTCAGTACAGCTTGCAATGAAACATAATGTTAAAGTACAAGTGCTGTCCACCTTTAAAGAGGTGGAAGGAACTATAGTACTGCACAAAAAAGATGTACTAGAGAGATACACAATTACTGGAATAACTTATAGCACTAATGAAGCTCTTGTAACTTTTGCTAACCTTGCAGATACCTTACGTATTTTAAGGGATATTGCAGGGACAAACATTAAAATTGATATGATACACGGATCAAGTCTCGTAATTTCTGAATTTGATATTGATTTAATGAAAAAGCTACTGAATGGGAGCTATATAATAAACAATAACATAGCTAGAATTTCAATAATTGGTATTGGAGTTATGTATGATGCTGAAGTAATGCACCGCATGCTCAAGGTCTTGAGCGAGAAAAAGATAGAAATATTCGCTATCACAGCATCTGAAACCAAGATCAGTATAATCGTTCAAAGAGAATGTGCTGAAGTTCTAGTTAGAGATTTACATACAGAATTGGTATAGGTAACCTTATGCCATACAACTTAGACCTCTCGCACATTAACTCAGCTTTGGCATATGAGAAAAAACCACTTGACAACCTTTGCCGTCATCCTTATTTATAGCATTGAAGCTATCATTTAGCTTCAGTCCATATAGATTAAACAACAAAAAAACTCAATGTACTTGGCGTACTGTTGTTTAATTTTTTG
>NZ_JADAKK010000039.1 GCF_020278625.1 Wolbachia endosymbiont of Mansonella ozzardi | reverse complement strand
AAAATTAAACAATAATACGCCAAATACAAGTTTTCTTGTCATTTTAATCTGCACAGATTGGGAAGTTAAATAAATAGCTTCATTACTATGACAAGGGTGACGGCGAAGGTTGTCAAGTAGTTTTCTTATTCCCATTTCTATAAATAGCATGCTATATGCCTAGCGTGCTGCCATTTTTGTCATAGCACGGTCAAACACTCCTAATAACCTCTTAAATAGGCTTGGAGTCAGCGAAGAGATAGGATTAACAGATACGTTACTGTTTTTATTATCCCCATTTGCTTTGTAGTCTATTGAAATAATCCCCCTACTTTTCCCACCAGTAAGAAGTTTTCCGATTGTAGGGATTTTCAACAAAGATTTATTAATTGAGTATGCTGGTATTACTTGTCCTTCAACCTGGAATTTATAATCCCTAATATCAAGCTTACCACTAGTGCTAATGCCCAGTTCTGCTCCCTCAAGCCAAGATTCTTCAATTTCAACAGTGCCATTTTTGTATGAAAAAGGTGCATTACACTTATAAAAGTATACACCTTCATTCTTTATAGCATTTACAATACCAGGCAGTGAAGACATCGATAGTAAGGTAGTGAGAAGCGAAGCATCTTTGATATAGAAATTGCTGATAGATAACATGCCATAATGTTCTCCATTTTCTCTCTTAGAAGATAGATAAAAAGATAATTTGCCGTTTTTAACTGATTTACCAATGCCTAAAGAACGCAAAATCATACCTGAATTATCCGCATATATTTCGAGCCCTATTCCGCTGTATTCCGCTGATATTTTGCTATTGTCTTCCAAAAACTGCCCTGCAAATTTACTTCCATTACAATCGCCTTTGGTGCAGGTTACATGTAGCTTGGCGTTTTTGACAACAATGCCTTCTTTCATCATTACATTGTTAACATTCATACTTACTTTTATGTCATTGTTTAATCCACCACTATTTTTGCCAAGCAACCCTAAAATATCACTCAAATTAATTTTCTCGCCATAAATATTTACAATGCTTTTTTCTTTACCTAACTCAATTTCTACATTAAGGTCATTGTCCGGTAATTCAAAATTGCCAGAGCTCAAATACAAATTTCCATTTTCTACTTTTCCGCTAAATTTTATATCTAGGTCATTTCCTACAACGTCTAATTTGTCTATTAACAATTCGTTAGCTCCTTTTAGCCTAGTAGAAAACAAAATTTTATTGTGGTCTTCAAAGCGATTCCTCCACCCCAAGTAGCTTGAACGTGACTCAATCTCTGACAAATCTATATTACCATTAACGTATCCCGTCTTATCTTGATTTATCACTGACTCTATATTTGTGTTAACGTAACCACCATCAAAATCAAGTATTTGGGCAGGTAAATCCCCAGTTAAATTCCAGGCGAAACTTTCATTTTCGTTGCTACTTTTCAAGTCGAATAATAGTTGTGTGTTATTTACCATACCACTACCGTTTAAATCAATAAAGTCTCTGCCAAAATCAAGTTTGATATCATGCTTACCAAGATTTGCACCATAGACAACCAGATCGTCGATTTTGGAATGAAAATTTGCTAAGAAGTCTACTTTTCTATTGTCGACATTCAGGTTAAAAATGCGAAAACTGAATACAGATTTTGCTGTTCCACCAATCTTGTCTCTTGTAACCTGAATCATATCATCCAGCTTAAATTTTATAGGCTCATATAACCCGTAAGCATCACTTGTGGCCTTACCATTGATGACTAGAACTGACTCTTCCCTATCGAGAAAGTTCATTTCAACACTACCACTATCAACAGTGAAATTCTGAAACTTAGCGCTATTTACAGCAATTGTGAGGCTGTTATTTTTGAGAATTAAATCACCGTTTAATTCTTTCACTTGCTCAAAATCTTCATCAAATCTGACGCTGCCGTTTTCTATATCAGCAACAATTACGACGTCTGATAGATCATCATTAGCTAAGCTGTTGATTTTGCCGTTGAAACTTATGATTGTATTTACAATATCCCCATCAATATTATCACAATACCATTTTTTAAATTCATTGTTCACTATACCATCTGGTACATAAGTACATAAATCCTTCGCGGCAAACTTATTAATGTTGACCCTAAGCAGAGTACGATTTGTACTAAAGTTCATTTTGCCAATCAAAGAAAGGTACATACCATTTAACTTAAAATGAAAGTTTTTTACGCTGATGATTTCATCACTATATGTCAAATTTACGTTTACATTAGTCAAGGCTAAGTTTTTACCCGAGTGATTCTCTGTATTTAATACGTATATGCTTCCATCTACAACTTCATCCTTTCCATTAATTCTCATTGAAAAGTTTCCTTTGAATCCTATTTCTTTGTCCAAATTATAACTTTTAACTAGTGTGGAAAACTCGTTAAATAGCCCCAACTTCAGGTTATAAAATGTTCCATACAAATTTAACAAGTTATTGCGGTTTTTTATCGTAATGGATAAATCATCTAGAAGTCCTTTACCTTCTTTTGTATGGACACGGACATCCAAAACATTAAAATCTTTCCCCTTCCCTGCATATACTTTATCAATGAAAAATTCACCTCCCGTGCTTTTCTTGATGGTAATGTTAGTAATTTCAATATTTAAACCCGCATTTAAGCCAAAAAAGAATTTCTTTACTGCTTTCAAAAAATTTTTCGAATTAAAATCAACTGCTTTGAAGTCATCTTTTTCCTGATTGATATGCACATACACATTATCAACCGAGACTTGAGAGAAATTTACACTGATTTTTAACAAAGAACTGAACTTAAAATGCACAAAAAGGTTAGGAACTTTTATAGTAAATCCAGGATTCACTATTTTTAAATCTGTAATGACTAGATATGGATCTGTACCATCTCTTTGCCAAATAACTGAAGTATTCTCCATATTGACGTTTGAGTTGTCAAGCGTTTTCGATATCTTATTCTTTAAGTAAAAATTGATATAACTAATATTAACTCCTAAGGGACCCTTATCTTTAAAAAAGATAAAGAAACAGAGCGTAAATAACAAAACTATAGAAAATAATATAGTGATTTTTTTAAGCATCGATTATTGCTTTTCTTGCTAAACTATCAGCCTCCTCATTATATTTATTGCCATTGTGAGCTTTAACCCACCTCCAATTAATCTTATGTTGTGAAGCGATATAATACAATTCTTTCCACAACTCCATATTTTTTACTGATTTTTTACTACTTGTCTTCCAGCCATTCACTTTCCACTTATTTATCCACTCTTTTATTCCATGCTTAATATAGAGGCTATCCGTATATAAATTAATATTACAAGAGAATTTTAACGCCTTCAGTCCATTGATTGCTGCTGTTAACTCCATTTTATTGTTTGTAGTATTTTCTTCCCTACCATAAACATCCTTTCTATGATTTTGAAATAGTATAATTGCCGCCCACCCTCCTGCTCCAGGATTACCAACGCACGCTCCATCCGTATATATTGTCACTTCCTTTCTATTCATCCTTAATTATATGAATTAATGAAGTATATAATTGCTTTTATGAAAGCACAATTTCAATGAGACGTATGGATACAAGGCATTTAGGCTGTACCCTTAAATTTTATTATAGAAACAAAGAAAAGCGCAACAACGAACACTATTAGAAGGAAAAACAAAAAATAGTTTTTATGTTTCTGCCGTTCTTTCATAGCTAAAACAAATCGGTAGAACAAAAAATAACACTAGTGAACAGAAAAAATAGATAAGAAATTGAATAAGAAAACATTTTTTCTGTGAGCTATGATTTTTAAGCCTTATAATAGATACAGCATACCAAATAAAAATACAACCCTCAAGGGTTGCCAGACTTAGGTAAAATAGGGCCTTTTTCAAAAATAGTGCTGGAAGCAAGCTAGTTAGCACCAGTAACACACTGTAAATTAATATATGTTTCCTTGTTTTCTCTGGGCCATAGACAACATTGAACATTGGAATCGACGTTTTTACGTAGTCCTCGGACTTGTTTAAGGATAGAGCCCAAAAGTGCGGTGGAGTCCACATAAAAATTATTAAGAATAGAATAAAACTTTCCCAACTTACAGAGTTAGTCGCAATTGCCCAACCAATCATTGGAGAAAAAGCACCTGATGCACCGCCGATAACAATATTTTGCGGAGTGCGTCTTTTGAGCCAAATTGTGTATATAAAAACGTAAAATAATATGCTAACTGCAAGCAAAGCAGCGGAAACATAGTTCACTGCTATTGCCATAATAAATACCGACAATACTCCAAGGGTTATACCAAATTCGAGCGCGCTTTCTGCAGAAACTCTACCTGAAGGTATAGGACGATTTTTTGTTCTTTTCATGAGAAGGTCTATGTCCCTATCGTACCACATATTTATGGCACCTGCGGATCCTGAACCAAGAGCAACACATACAAGAGATATTAATGCAAGAAAGGGATGAATACTACCTGGCGCAGCAACCATTCCAGCAATTGCAGTAAATACTACAAGATACATTATCCTTGGCTTCAGCAAACGCCAAAAATCCAGTATTGTTGATTCAACATTTAACAAAGCACTTGTATACATTCTATTTTACCACTGGCAGTTTTTCGAAAGTATGAAAAGGTGGTGGTGAAGATATTGTCCATTCCAAAGTATCACCTCCCCAAGGATTATTTTCAGCTTTCTTGCCCCATTTGAAGAGGTGTACAACTATAAACACAAAAAGCATAACTGAAATGAGTGACATATATGAACCAATTGAGGAGACATAATTCCAAGGAATGAATGCATCTGGATAGTCGGGTATACGTCTTGGCATACCAGCTAGTCCCAGAAAATGCTGAGGTAAGAAAGTGGTATTGGTACTAATAAAAGTAAGCCAAAAATGTATTTTCCCTAGGCATTCATTATATTGTTTACCCGACATTTTGCCTATCCAATAGTAAAAGCCAGCGAAGGCTGCAAATATTGAGGCAAGTGATAGGACATAGTGAAAGTGAGCAACAACATAATAAGTATCATGTAAAAGCTTATCTATTCCGCCTTGAGACAGAATTATTCCAGTTATACCACCGCCAACAAACATAAAAATAAAACCTAGTGCAAATAGCATAGGGGTTTTAAGCTCAATCGCCCCACCCCACATAGTTGCAATCCAGCTAAAGACTTTAATACCAGTCATAACACCAATAAAAATTGTGCTGGTGCTAAAAAATATGGTAGCATCTTCACTAAGCCCAACAGTAAACATATGATGAGCCCAAACCATAAAGCCAAATACTGCTATGCCTATCATAGCATAAACCATTCCCTTATAACCAAATGTCGGCCTATGAGAAAAAGTTGATACGACTTGGCTTATGATACCAAACGCAGGAAAAATAATTATGTAAACTTCCGGGTGACCAAAAAACCAAAATAGATGTTGAAACAATACGGGGTCACCACCTCCGGCAGGGTCAAAAAAGGAAGTACCAATATTGCGATCAGTAAGCAGCATAGTTATAGCACCAGCAAGTACCGGTAAAGCGACAATTAGCATGAATGATGTTAACAAAACAGACCAAACAAATAGTGGCATCTTAGTTAATGACATGCCCTTTGCACGCATGTTAAATATAGTAACTATAAAATTGATTGCTCCAACAATCGAAGACATACCAGCAATATGGAGTGCAAGTATAGCAAGGTCAACTCCTGCACTTGGATGGAACATAACTTGCGACAAAGGTGGGTATAAAGTCCAACCTGTTCCAGGACCTTCACCAGCAAATACTGAAAGGATAAGCAAAATAAAAGATGATACTAACAACCAAAAACTTAAATTATTCATGCGGGGAAATGCCATATCTGGCGCACCAATCATAAGAGGCACAAACCAATTACCAAACCCTCCCATTAGTGCTGGCATTATCATAAAAAACACCATTATTACCGCATGCCCTGTAACCACTACGTTATATAATTGATAATTATTGTTAAATATATTAATGTGCATTAGTTGAGTACGAATAACTACTGATAACAATCCACCAATAATTCCAGCTAATATGGAGAAAATAATGTACAGTGTTCCTATGTCTTTATGATTAGTAGAAAATAGCCAACGCTTTACACCTTTTGGTACATCACTCATATCTATACTCCCAATTTAACTCACTAATTTTTTATTTTTGATCCACTTACTAAAATCTTCTTTACTTACTGCTTCAACAACAATTGGCATAAACCCATGACCTTGACCACACAATTCATAACATTGCCCATAATAAATACCAGGCTTTTTGACATTAAACCATGCTTCATTTAGTCTTCCTGGTATCGCATCAATTTTTACACCGAAAGCTGGTATTCCCCAGCTATGTATCACATCTCCTGCCGTCACTTGTAAGCGAACGTTAGTATTGATAGGTAAAACAACGTTATTGTCAACAGAGAATAACTTCAAATCTCCTTCGCTAAAGTCATCTTTTTCCTTAATATAGCTGTCAAATGACACACTTTGATATTCTGGATACTGATAGCTCCAATACCATTGACGACCAATAACTTTCAGTGTTATGTCAGCCTTTGGTACCTTTTCCTGTAGCTTAATTAATTCAGCATTTTTAAAGGCCAATACTCCAACAATAATCATTGGTATAACAAACCAGACGATTTCTAAAAGGATATTATGATTTGTTTTACTTATATTCTTCACTTTGCTCTTACGAAAACGGAATACTACATAAGCAAGCAGTGCCCACACGAAAAGCATTACTGCAATCATTACACTCGTCACAAACGAATGTGACTTAACTACAGCTTCCATTATCTCGGTTGCAGGAGAAGGAAATCCAAACTGCCAGGAGGTAGGAGCAGAAGCAACTGATGTACTCGAGTAAAACATTATCAATAATACAAATAACTTCACCATATTTGTTTGCTGTAAAACTAAGTGACATATCGTATAATAGTATATATAAACTTACTATGCAAACAGAGATTAGCAATGATTAATAATTTTTTAGGATTTTATAGATATAACAATATATTACTAACTTAGGGGAAAAAGCATTTACATGAATCTATTTTAAGTAAAAATATTGTAATATTTTTAGTTAAGTATTTACTTTAAGTAAATTCTATAATAAGTTTAATAGTGTCTGTTACTGCTAATAACCCTCTAGCCTCACACCTAAAAGCAGTAACAGACACTATTAAACTTCATAACAAATTTACTTATCTGTAAGTATAAAAACCTGCATCATAATTTATGTAATATACTATACTTTATTAATTAACTTTTAATGCCTGTAGTAGTATATGTAGTTTACATATTATAGAAAATAATCATAAAGTATACTACTTGTAACCAATATAAAATTTTTTATTTAGCACCTTTTCTATTATTTTGGAGTATTAAAGCACTCGAAACTTGAAGCAAATGCACCTTCGGCTTTCCACAAGGACTAACTGAGTTATTAAGCTCTGTAAACAAAATTTTTAGAGAAGTAAATAGAATCTTATAACAAATCTCAATGGTAAATTAAAAAGTTTCCCTGCGATTTAGAGGTTCAGCAAATTTATTATGTATCTTGTTTGATAACGAAAATTGGTATAATCTTTATACTTAAGAAATTTACCAAGTGAGAAAGGAAAGTAAAAAAAAACCGTTGGTGACTAATTATTTATATGTACCTAGAATATAGGCGTTTTTGCTCTCAACGCTACGATTCAGCTACTTTTAAAATGCAAATAACCCAAACTGTAGACGTTGATGCTGCAAATTAGCGCTTTTAAACGCAACTAGTCTAAGCTATGGTACTTAAGAAATTTACCAGGCAGAAAAAAAAGACAATAGAACCCTGAGTTAGCTAGTTATTCTACTCTCTACTTTAAAATCCGGCATTGGGTGATGTCTTAAACGACTTATAAGCGCGCTTCAGCTTGTATAAGTAAAAGCCCAAAGTCCTATAAAGATATGTAGCGGACACAGTACGCCAAATACAAGCTTTTTTGTCATTTTAACCTACACAGATTGGAAACTTAAACAAATAGCTTCATTATCATGATAAGGGAGTTGAAAAAATTCGTCAAGTGTTTTTTTTGCTTCTATTCACTTTAACAAGTGAGCTACCTTTCTATAAAAGACCTATCAACTGTTGCAATTATAGGTGTAAATAAGAATGACAAAAGAGTACGGGATTGAGTAACTATATACACTTCTGCTGGCATACCAGGATGTAGATATACATTTTTGAATTGAGCAAGCTCTGACTTTGGTATCACCACACGTATTAAATAATAACGTCCTAACCTTGGATCGTCAAGGGCATCAGGAGAAATATGGTTTACTATACCGTTAATTAAACTTAAACGACGTGCGCTATAAGCACTCAGCCTTACTTTCACCTTTAGCCCTTCCAATCCGTCAATAGAGACTATATTGCTATCTTTTTTTTGTGCTGACAGTATCTCCTCTATATTTCTAGTCTGAATTTTAGCATCTATTATTAAATCATCATTAGATGGCACTACGCTCATAATCGGTACACCAGGCTGTATAACACCACCTTCCGTATGGTACCGTATATCCGTAATTATTCCGTTTTGAGGCGATCTAATAACTGTGCGTGCTAATGCATCTTCTGCAACCATCAACCTTTCCCTCAAGTCAGCAATAGACGTACTAACTTCCTTAAGCTCAATGTTTGCTCTTTCCTGAGCATCATTCTTCACATTTATGATCTCTAACTCTTTTTCTCCAATTTTTTGTTGCACTTGAGATATTGCAGCACGGTAATGACCAACTCTACCTTCAATTTCAGCACACTGCTTTTCTAAAGCCAAGATGTGTGACTTACCTATGTGACCACCGCTAAGAAGCTGCCTTTTTGTTTCTAACTCCTCAGCTATTAAGTCATATTGCTTGAGAGCTGCATCCAATTGAGAATTCAGTCCTACTAGCTCATCATGTAACTGTCTTATACGCTGTTGCAGTATGTCAGTTTTTCCCAATATACTCTTGTTCTGGGAATCAAGTAATCTTATCTGATTTTTCATCACTTTGTTTGCAAGATTGCCATCAGACAATTCTTTGACTTCATCAGGAAATTCAATTGTGTCTAAGCCTTCGCTAGTAACAATAAGTCTTGCTTCAGTTGCTAAAAGTGATAAGAGTTTTTCTTTTATTATACTCAAATTCGCCTTCTCGTTAACATCACTTAACAAAACTAAAGGCTCATCTTTTTTAACTGCTTGGCCTTCTTTGACCAAAATTTTACTTATTATTCCTCCACCCAGATGTTGAACTATTTTCCTGTTTGAAGATACAACAACTTCTCCACTTGCATGCACTGCCCCATCAATTGGAGCTATAGCTGACCAGATACCACCTATTCCAAAAAAAATGAGTATCACTATCAAACCAAAAAACAGTGGTCCCCATGTTACTCTTAGGACCTCATTTACGTTATTACCCTCGCGTTTTAAAATAAAACTTACCACCGCATCAATTAATGCGAACGTTTTATCCAAAAATCTTGGGTACTTCTTTTTATTTTTCGTTCCTTGCATGTTTATATTATCACTATGGCCAAGTGGACCTGTCAAAGAGAATCCAGCGCTAAGTTTTTTTAACTTGCTTATCATATATTACTGTGAACTGGCGTTAATGTTAAGATAACATACACAAACAAAGAATCTATGACTTATGGACTTCATTTGGACTGCAAAATGCCAGAATAAACTATTTAGTAACAATTCTTGCATATCTTAATCTGACTTAGCTGTCATAGATCTAAGCTGCTTGTATCATGCAAAAAATCCATTGCCAACTAGACAATGCTCTGTTAGTAATCAGATAAAACGACGTTATTATGTTTCGATTAAAAGGCAGAAAATTCCTGATTACTGGTGCATCAGGTGGAATAGGGCAGGCAATTGTAAAAACTATGCATAAAGCTGGAGCAATTCTATGTATTTCTGGTACAAAAAAAGAAGCCCTAGAAGAAGTTGCTAAACTATATGAAAAAAATGTTTATATATTTCCTTGCAACTTATTAAATGCTGAGGAAGTACACCAGCTGATAAATAGGGCAAATGAGTTGATGGAAGGTTTTGACGGCCTCGTATGTAATGCAGGCATTACACAAGATAGTTTATTGCTGAGAATGACAGATGAAGCATGGCAAAAAGTGATTGATATTAACTTGAGTTCTACGTTTAAACTAAATAGAGAAGCATGCAGGAAACTAATTAAGAATAATTGGGGAAGGATTATAAATATTTCTTCAATAGTAGGGTTAACAGGGAATGCTGGGCAGGCAAATTATGCAGCATCAAAAGCTGGAATAATAGCCATGAGTAAGTCCATAGCAGAAGAAGTTGCAAGCCGCAATATAACAGTAAATTGTATTGCTCCTGGGTTTATAGATACTAAAATGACTGAAGTTTTAGCTGAAGAACAGAAGAAAAAAATACTAGATAATATTCCAATGAAAAAAATGGGGACGGGAGAAGAAATAGCAGCAGGAATTCTATTTTTAGCAAGTGATGAAGCAAAATATATAACAGGGCATGTGTTGAACATTAATGGCGGTTTATTTATGTAGTGATACCTTATTTATGGACAAACCATAAATTTTACTTTAAGATAAATATGTGTAATAAAATTGTTTTTATTACACTAGTTTATTATTTAGAGGCAAAAAAATGAGCTCTACAATAAAAAAATTTTTTAATGTCTTATGTTTGGTGTTGTTCTTATCAGGTGATTCAGATGCCTCCAGCGTTGGTAGTGCTGGTATCAATGACACAACTGCCCAAGTAATATGTAATATTATTGGTTATGTTTGGGGGATAGGTGGTCCACTCATGACAGTAGTAATAATAGGTGCATCCTTGCTTGCAATATTTGGCAGAATGCCTTGGCCAGCTCTCTTTGCTTTAGGTATATTTTGTGGTGTATTTTTTGGCGCTAAGACAATCATAATGAAAGTTATACCCAATGTAAACGATGAAGTCAAAAAAACGTTGGACCAGTGTGGACAAAATGGCCCTTAAAAGTGATGGTGTACTAAAGCTTTTTGTTATCCATTAAATCGTTTCATGTCTTCAATTTGCAATAAGTAAGGGCTGTCTTTTGGTAAAGTTTTGACAGCTAACTCAGCATATTTCATAAATTGTCTTAAGTTACCTTCAATACAAGCCTTTTTTGTTAAAGCAAAATAATACATTGCTGCATCGGCATTACGCTTATATGCAATACTTAAATATTTCCAGACGAAGGCATTATTTGGTTCTATATTTACGGTCTGTTCCAAGTAAAAAATTGCTTTCTTTACATCACCGTGCAACAATAAAGTATGGGATAATGCAAGTTTCACCAAATAACTGTCTTTCTCAGATAAATACCTAAGCGATTCTTCATACATTTTTATTGCTTTACCTAAATTCCCTGCCTTGTGCAGCATTTCTGCTTTTAATTCATATAAGTATGGATCATTACGTGACTTTTGAACTAATGAATCAACTATGGCAATAGCCTCTTCTATCTTTCCTTGTCTATAATGGATTATAGCATTTACATACTCAGAAT
>NZ_JADAKK010000093.1 GCF_020278625.1 Wolbachia endosymbiont of Mansonella ozzardi | reverse complement strand
ATACATAACAAGTTCGCTAAGTCTCTAATCGTAGGGAAACTTTTTAATTTACCATTGGGATTTGTCATAATAATGAAGTTTGGTATAAGACAATGCTTCAGTTTGCAGGTTGACCGTTAATACAGGTGTATATTGAATGGAAAAAATTAGACTTTATGTTGAGAAGGCGTTAGTTTAGAGCTTAGTCCAAGGCAAAGTTACTATTTTTGCAATTCCATGCGATTTAAGAAGAATGCCAATATTTCTTTTTTTATGAAAGGGATGGAGAGTAGTTGGGAGAAATAGTTGATACATTGCGTAAATTAGCAAAAGCTACACTTAAAGAATGCACCAAACAAGAGCAATATGGAGAAAATTTATATCTATATTATGCTATGGTAAAAAATTCCGCTCAGGTAATATAATAAGGTAGGCAACTGAAATGGGGGTAACCTGAATCCAATTCATTTTGATGGAGTATACAGTAGTAAAAAGTGTTAACCTGGATAGAGCAAAATTACAAGCAATTGAAGCGGCAGGACAATATAGTAGAACAAGTGTGCCAGAGATTTTGCCTCCTATTAATTTTTGTGATTTACCTGACTTTCAGGATAGAAGTTTTATTTTACGTGATGAAACAGGGCAAGGAAAGCCTCCTAATGAAGTTCTGAAAAACAAAAA
>NZ_JADAKK010000038.1 GCF_020278625.1 Wolbachia endosymbiont of Mansonella ozzardi | reverse complement strand
GTCAAGTCGTAGATTTTGTGTTTTTTTGATTATTCCTGACTATCATAAAAAGGGCCATAAATGACAAGAAAAGGAGTTAGTTGGATAACGCTCTAACAATCTTTGCTTTTTTTCTGCTTAGTTTAGGTTATGCAAGAGATCTAATCTAAAAGCCTTTAGGAGCAAATTACTTATTTTATTGTTTAAACCATTTAACAATACTTGATGCGCATACTTTCACGAGTGCTCTTTAAGTAATTCCATATCGTAATCTAAGCCACCATCCTTCCTCTATCCCTTCCCTAATAGAGTTTGTAAATAGAGTCTAATATGGCGGCTTTTACATACTGATTAAATATCACCAAATCGAAAAGACCGATATGTTCTTGGCTCAGTGTTTACTTTATCAAACAGAGAATTATGCTCTTCAGAAAATGGGGCTTCTACTTCATTTTCTACACTAGATTTTTCAACATCGTAACTATCTCCTCTCTTCTTTTTACGCAAAAATCAGCATCTCCGATAGTAACAGCAGCTACTAATAATACTAGTGCTATAATATAAGCATTCAATGTTGATAATCCTGCTGCTGTTGTGCCGATAATTCCTGATTCGTTTGGCAATTGAGGTAATGTCGCATTTGTACTACTCAACTCAGAAAATGCTGGTACGTTTCTTGATGTGGTTTTACTAGAGGAAAAAGCAATATCTTTTCTTGTCATATTCCTAGCATATTCTATATTTTCAGTTGTAATTCCATGACTAGCATTTAACCTTTTTCTTTCTTCCATTACGTGTTTGATTTCTTCAGTTGTTTCATCTGGTGCAAGATCAAGTTTTTGTTGTTTTTAAGGAGCTGGTTCTACAGCGAAATATTCACTACCTTCTTGCGTTTCATAGTCAACCTCTTCATTATTAGACTCTTCCAATTGGCTAGAATTAAATAATTCTTTTGTTGCACTGTCAGTAGCCTAAGTAGCTTGCGTCTCATGCTCAACTCCTTCAGTAGAGATTCTTCCTGTAAACTAGTTGTTATAACCTTTTGACTTAAAAGTCCTTTTAGATCTTTTAGATATCTTTCGTCGAATTTTCTGAAATCATACTCTGTTTTACTTTTTATTTTTCCACTCCTCAGACCTGAAATAATATCGTTAATCATCAATCTATAATGCCCTGCAGGAGTGGGAACTTTTTTGTCATCCTAGCAACAAAGTATAACCTGTATGAATTGTCAGATATACTAAAAGTATCAATTGTGAAACCCTCTCCTTTCAATGAAAAGTGTATTTTCTTCCTTTTCCTATGCTTTTCAAGCTAGAAAAAATAGTAACTGTTGCCCTTCCCTCGAATGGTGTCATTTCTTCTCTTTGTGAGACATTTTGTGTTTTTTTTATCATACATCTATTCCTAAATTTATTAATATTTACTATGCTAGCAAATCGAAAGTTTCAGTCTATGTCTTTTTATTAAATTTTTATGTAAATATTACTTTTATTATATTAAATGATATATATCAATATTCAGAGTGATGAATTGATTTTGCTCTCATTACAACTTATTATGCATAGGTAATCTCAATAAAAACGATGAAGCTAAATGAAATTAGAGAAAGATTTATAAAGTTTTTTGTGAGTAACAACCACAAGCAGGTTTCTTCTTTCCCCTTAATCCCAGAGCACGATCCAACACTCATGTTTACAAATGCTGGTATGGTGCAGTTTAAAAACATCTTCACCGGTTTACAAAAAACTGAAATGAAACGTGCCATCTCGAGCCAAAAGTGTCTAAGAGCCGGCGGTAAACACAACGATCTTGAAAATGTTGGCTATACAACTCGGCATCACACATTTTTTGAAATGCTTGGGAATTTTAGCTTTGGTGATTACTTCAAAGAAACTGCAATAGAACTTGCGTGGAAATTCATTACTGAAGAATTGTCTCTTAACAAAAACAGATTATCCATAACTGTCTACCACACTGATGATGAGTCATACGAGATTTGGCGCAAGGTAAGTGGTTTTTCGGATGATAAAATCATTAGAATTGCAACAGATGAAAACTTTTGGAGCATGGGCAATACTGGTCCATGTGGCCCATGTTCTGAAATCTTTTATGACCATGCGAAACCTAATTTACAAAATGACGATAGAGTTGTTGAAATTTGGAATCTGGTATTCATGGAATTTAATAAAGATGAAGAAGGTGGTTTGCAAAAATTACCAAAAAAATGCATCGATACTGGAATGGGCCTTGAGAGAATAGCTGCCGTAATGCAAAACGTTCATGATAACTATGATATTGATCTATTTTCTGCTTTGATAAATAAGTCGCAAGAGCTCTGTGGAAATAAAGAAAATAAAGTAGCTCATAAGATCATTGCGGACCATCTTCGTGCAGCCATATTTCTAATTGCAGAGGGGATACTTCCTGGAAACGAAGGCAGAAATTATGTACTACGCAGATTAATCAGGAGAGCTGCACGTTATATTCATCAGCTTGGATATAATGACTCTCTACTCCATCGCATTTTTCCAGTGCTGATAGATAGCTCGAGCTTAGCTTATATGGGAGATGTTTATCCTGAACTGATTAGAGCCAAAAGTTCAATAGAAACAACGTTAAAATCAGAGGAAGAGAACTTTAAAGATAATTTGATGAAAGGCATTAGTCTTTTTGAAAAATTTACTGCAGACTTAAAACCAGGCGATACTCTGCCAGGAGAATCGGCGTTCAAGCTATATGACACTTATGGATTTCCTGTAGATATCACACTTGATATTTTAAAAGAGAGGAAAATAAAATTCGACCAAAAAGGTTTTGATGATGCGATGAAAGAGCAAAAAGAGAAGGCACGCACTAAATGGGCTGGATCTGGTGAAAAGTTTGTTGAGCAAATATGGTTCGACTTAATCGATAAATTTGGCAAAACAGAGTTTATTGATTGTAAGTTTAGTGAGGTAAAAGATGCAAAAGTGATAGCCATAATTTCCCCTAAAAACGAAGTTATTGATTCTGCAAAAGAAGGAGAAAAGGTAACCATTATACTTGATAAGACACCTTTTTATGGAGAATCAGGTGGACAGATGGGGGACACTGGAGTTATCATCCCAGTTGAGCCAGAGCCACGCGTCAGAATGACACCAAACCTAAGTGTAATCACAGTAGAGAATACCAATAAGATTAATAACCTATGTTTGCACAGGTGCGTGGTTAAATCCGGCTCAGTTTGTAAAGGTGACACAGTTACAGCAAGCATTGACAAGAAAAGAAGGCAGGATCTAAAAAGAAATCATTCAGCTACGCATCTTCTGCACTTTACGTTGAGAAAAATCTTGGGTGATCATGTTACTCAAAAGGGGTCCTTAGTTGCACCGGATAGACTGAGATTTGACTTCAGCCATAACACTCAAGTTACTCAAGATCAACTGTTTGCAATAGAAGATATGGTAAACTCTCTAATCAGAAAAAATTTTTCTACATCTACAAAAATTCAGAGCATAAATCAGGCAATAGACGAAGGAGCTATGGCATTGTTCGACGAAAAGTATGGCGACCAAGTAAGAGTGGTGAGCATTGGAGGTTCAAAAGAGTTATGTGGCGGTACGCACGTGGAGCGCGCTGGAGAAATTGGCTTGTTTAAGATAGTAACAGAATGTTCTATTGCATCTGGAGTAAGAAGAATCGAAGCTTTGACCGGTCAAGAAGCAATTAATTATGTACGTAATAATGAAATTGGCTTAAAAAAAGTTGCAGAATCTGTAAAAGCACCAATAAGTGAAATAACAAACCGACTAGACATTTTAAGCCAAGAGCGCAAGGGATCCGAAGCTAAAATAAAAAACCTTTATAAAAAGCTCGTAAGCGCAGAGAACATAGAAAGCACTAAAATAAATGGAATGAATTTTGTAGGCCACACTTTCACTGACATTCCCGCAAGTATAATAAGGGAATTTGTTCTGCAGCAACAAAAACCAAAAACTGTAATAGCTTTCACAGCAACTGAAAAAAACAAAACAGTGCTGATTGTCAAAGTAAGCAAAGACTTAACTGATAAAATCAGCGCAAAGGAGCTGGTATCTACCTTAACTGGAAGAAATTGTGGTGGAAATGCTGAACTTACTCAAATGGGCTGTAATAGTAGTGATATTATTACAGTCATTTATAATTACTTAGCAAAATAGTGTATTACGCCCCTGCTGCCTGGGCAGAGTTTACCAACAAACTATGCTTTTGTGCTGTAAGCCCATCCAATTTAGTTTCTACTATTCCTTCTGTTTCTTGACTAATGTTTTTGTCTTTGCTAATCAATGTAAATTCAATATCCTTAAAAAATCTATCCCACATTCCAAGCAAATGATTTTTTATCTGGGGCCATATATCCCTTTTAAATGTTTCACCGTTATCAGAAAATACGCCACCTATCAAGCCCCCCACTTCCTCATAACTTGACTCAAAATATTGAAGAAACGTTTTTACTTCTTTATAAGTATCATGAGCCACATCTAACGCTTTCCCTTCTGTACTTTTATCCTTTTTTGTAGCCTCTAAGCCTACTCTAATATAGCCTTTCGCAACTTTGTAAAAGTTCCATAATCGTAAAAGCCCACTTTCATTATCCTTTGGTACATGATTTATTATCTTTTCCACCAAATTATCTATCAGAGGAGACAATAAAGCCTGACAAAAGTGTTTGATATTATCTTTCGTTTTAATCACAGGATATTTAATGTATTTTTCTGCTAAGCAATATTCAAGTTCTGCTTTTTCTAATAACTTCTTGGTTTTTGCTTCATTAAAAGTTTCTTGCTTGAGTGCCTCCAGTAAATCATCTTCTATGATTGCAAATTTTATTTTTTCACGAGACTCCAGTTCTTCTTTGTAATCATTTTTTGTTTCTTCATTTACTAATGATTCTTCTTTGTCTGATTCTAAGTTCTCTAGTGCTTTTAGAATTTCTTGGTTATTTTTTAAGTGCTGCTCTATTAACTTTGTATTTGGATGCTCTTTTCCTTTGCTATTTCGCTCATTTTCTAAGTACTTGTTTAAGTCCTCGTTTTCTTTCATTATTGCCTTTAATGATCTAGATTGTCCAGGACTTTTTAAGTATTCTTCAATCTCCTTGCGATGCAAGTTAGTTTTTGCCACTAGATCCGGCGCACCTTTCTCTAATAGATTACATGAGTGCTCTATGCCCTCCGTTTGTGCTTTAAATAAACTTTGAATTCTACATTTTGTTATTTCTAAATACATTTTTGCTATAAAGTCATTTATTTTACCTGGGGCTTCTCTTTCTAAATTCTCAAGCTGTTTCATCAAGCTTTGCTTCTCCTTATCCGCTATACCTGATTGACTTAATATAATCTTAGTTCTTCTCATTACCGATTTTATTAGCCTTTGCTCAACCTCTTGGTCATTACCTTTAAATCCAAAAAGATCCTCTAATTTCCTTTTCAAAGCACCATCTTTTAAGTTACCGTTCCTTCTGTTTTCATATATTCCTTTTAACTCTTTGTGTACATCATTATATCTTTTTGACACTACCTCTTTTAAATATTCAATTTCCGTTTCCGCATTACCAAGAGCTTTTTCTGTTGCTTGAGGATACATATCCTTATAAACATCAATTCTTGCCCCTTTAGCTATTTTCTCTTCTATGAGTCGTTTCCATTCCGCTTTGAATGTGGGAAGCGACTTATCATCTAAGGTATCTGGTACTTCTGCTCCTGCTTTTTTCAAACCTTCTATTATAATCTCTCTTTCAGACGGCAATTCCTTACCTTTGCTTTTTAATTCTTGTTCTACTAGTATTTCTTTCAGTTGTTCCTCTAATGAAAATTTTCTTCTTTCCCATGCAAATTTGATTGCTTGTATAAAGGCAACTCTATAAGCATCTTGTATTAAGTGACTTGTCAACTTAGGATCTACACTATTCACCGCCTTCAGTCTGAACTCGTTCAATAATTCCTTCAGTTTATCGTATGTGATATCTTTTTTGTCTAACTTCAACAGTTCTTCCATAGCTTCTATGAATCCTTGAATCAAAGTTGCAAGCATACCCCTGATCTCATTACGTAAAGGCCTAAGACCATTTTTTAAGTAGATATTAGCTGATAGTTTCAGTATGATGTTGTGCTCTGTATCTTCTGTAACAAATAGCTTATCACTTTTATCTTGACACAAGTCTCTAAGTAACTGTCCAAATTGTGGTGGAAACTTAATTCCCATATCCCACCTAATGTCTGACTCGCCAGCATCCATCTCGTGAAAAGACACCTCAACATTCTGGTGCTTATTCTTATACAACCCACTACCTATCTTAACAGTAGCAATCAAAGAATGAGATAATCTCTTATTCAAAAGATAAAAAGTAGCCAAAGCTAGTGTTGCAGGAATAATTAAGGTGACAAGCACAACTATATTAACAAAAATCACTATTGCAGCAAGAACGCTATATACCAATCTTTTTGCTGTACTTTCACTCACTTCACTTTTTTTTGTTTCATTTCTCTCCCGACTGGCTTGCATTTTATCGTCTGCTTTAGATCTGTTATATGCTACTAATCCCAATGAAATAGAAGCAATATAAGGGAGCATTAAAACTGATAGAGCTAAATTCAACACCCGTTTTTCCGGGAACATTCCCTTTATCTCTTCAAATATTCCTCTTAGTATATTATACCAGGAAGTGAAAAAGTCAGAATCACAACCTTTATAACGAAATATACTTAGTGGAATGTCAAAGTGCTTCTCCTTTTCCTCTACATTAGAAATGGATTTTTGTTTTTCTAATGTAGCAACAGGTTCTTTTTTATCTAAATCACTATTGTCTGAACTAATAACTCCACCAGGATCTACAACAGCATTCATACTATAACCTTACCCTAATTGCCTCAAGTATAGCATAAATAATAACAATTTGCAACTATTAGCAATCCAACTTAATACCAACAATTAAATCTTGGTATTCCTTGGAATAGAAACTGGTTTCAATTTCTATATTAATTTCTAAAAATAAGGCAAGAGTCTGTTCTTTTATATATTCACTCCACGTATTCACCGCTTCTTGAATTTTCTCATCCTCTGTTTTGATTACTACTTTGATTCTATCAGATATATGAAAATCAGCTTGTTTTCTAGTTTCCTGAATGAGCCTCACAACATCTCTTGCAAGCCCTTCTAGAATTAATTCATCGTTCAGTTCAGTGTTTAGGATAACAACTCCTTTGTTGTTATCAAACACAGAGGAATATTTACTGTTTGCTTTTAATAATAGTTCATACTCACCTTTCTCTATAATATAGTTCTCTGATTCATCTCCTAGAAATATTCGCTCATTTCTAACTTGCCTCCATTTTCCCTCCTTGACATATTGAGCTAGTTTCTTGATTTTGTCTGGAACCTTCTTTCCAAGTAGTGAGAAATTTAGTTTTAACTCTAGCGATGCAATACCTTCAAGTCTGTTTACTAATTCCAAGCTTTTTACATTCACCTCATCCTTTATCATCTCCTGGTACTCATTTGAATCTGCAGCACGTTGGATCCCAGTATCAAGCACTGGAATAACAGGAGAGAACTCCAGGATGACAGAAAGCGGTTCACCTTCAAGAAAACTACAGGAAGACTTGTGATAAATGATCATACTGCCAAGCGGTTGTCTGATACGTATATTAAAGGTGTTTCTGATAGAGAGTGCAGAGTTGCATATCTCCCTTACTAAATCCATCTTGGCAATGAGCTCGTTATCAAACTTTTCTAATTGTGGAAAATTGGCCAAATGAACAGATGTTTCTTTGTATTTAAGCCCCTGCCATATAGCCTCCGTTATAAGCGGCAATAAAGGAGCTGCAGCCCGAAGTATGTAATAAAAAACCGTATATAGAACATTATAAGCGTCGGTCTTATTCTGATCTAAATCACTTTTCCAAAAACGCTCACGACTGCGACGAATATACCAATTATTTAACACTTCAAAAAAATCTATCAGAATTTCGCAAGCCTCTTGGGAATTGTAGTTGTTCATAGAAGCTTGGATACCTTCTACAGCTTCAAAACATTTGGAGATCATGTAACGATCAATAGTGCTTTGATAATCCTTACAAACTTCAGCTTTGATTCCATCTACATTTGCATACATGGTAAAAAAGTGATAACTGTTCCAAATAGGTTTTATTACGTTTTTCAGAACATCTCGGATTGAATTTCCTTCTTTATCAAGTAGCAAATTACCACCACAAACAATAGATCCAGAAAGCATAAGAAAACGTAGTGCATCAGAACCGTATTTATCAAACACCTCCATTGGGTCCGCATAATTATTCAAACGCTTGGACAATTTCTGCCCCTTTATATCGAGAACAACACCGTGGCATATGCAATTCTTAAACGGTTCACTATCAAATAAAGCAGTGGACAATACAAAAAGCGTATAGAACCATCCCCTAGTTTGCGCTATATACTCAGTAATAAAATCTGCAGGAAAATTATTCTCAAACCACTCTTTATTTTCAAATGGATAATGAACTTGTGCAAATGGCATTGAGCCAGATTCAAACCAACAGTCAAATACATCAGGCACACTACGCATAACTGATTTTCCTGTCGGGTCATTAGGGTTTGGTCTTGTTAAAGTGTCAATAAATGGTCTGTGCAAATCATCCACTTTAACATTAAAATCTCTCTCTAGTTCAGCTATCGAACCATACACATCTATCCTTGGATATCTTTCATCATCTGATTTCCATACGGGAATCGGTGTACCCCAGAATCGATTACGTGAAATTGACCAGTCGTGTGCTCCTTCAAGCCATTTTCCAAATTGACCATCTCTTATGTGACTCGGTACCCAATTAACTTTTTTGTTCAGCTTCGCCATCCTCTCCTTAAACTTTGTTACAGCAACATACCAAGAAGGCATAGTGCGATAGATTAAAGGAGTGTCAGTTCTCCAGCAGTGTGGATAGTTGTGAATATATTGCTCAGTTTTGAACCAATTTCCTTGTTCTTTTAACTTTCTTATTATCGTATCATTAGTATCAAAGACATGAATTCCTGCTAAATCAAAAACTTCAGCAGTAAATTTGCCTCCGTTATCAATTGGACAAATGGCTAGAATATCATGGCTTTGGCACAGGTGAAAATCTTCTTCACCAAATCCAGGAGCAGTGTGCACAACTCCAGTACCATCTTCTGCTGTGACATAATCTGCTATGAAAACGCGGAATGCATTTTTCGTATCTTTAAAGTAGTCAAACAGCGGCTTATAAGAAAGACCTACAAGATCATCTGCTTCGAGTTTTATATTGCAGTTTTCATACGGAATATTGTTTTGTTCGAGGTGGCTGATAAACTTCTCCAGGTAGCTTTCAGCGAATATGTAGATTTCACCATTTACTAACGCTGCACAATACTCAATATCTTTCCCTATTGCCAGCGCTAGGTTGCTCGGCAACGTCCAAGGAGTTGTAGTCCAAGCGAGTAACTTACATTTTTGTTTAAACTGCTTTGGGTTTTCTAAAAGCTCAAATGCAACAGTTACAGCTTTGCTAACCTTTTCTCTATATGCATTATCAAGCCTTGTTTCAAAATTGGACAATGAAGTTTCACATGCCCAGCTATAGGGAACAACATGTACCGATTCATACACTAAACCCTTGTTATGAAGCTGCTTAAATGCCCACATTACCGATTCCATAAATGACTTATCCATAGTTTTATAGTCATTATGAAAATCTACCCACCTTGCCTGCCTATTTACATACTTTTCCCATTCTGATGAAAGTTTCATCACAGAAGTACGACAATGGTTATTGAACTTTTCAATACCGAATTTTTCTATCTCAGTCCTGCCAGATATTCCAAGCTCCTTTTCTGCACTCATTTCAGCCGGCAATCCGTGACAATCCCAGCCGAATCTACGCTCAATTCTTTTTTGCAGCATAGTTTGATATCTTGCAAACGCGTCTTTGATGAAACCAGTGAGTAAATGGCCATAATGTGGCAGTCCATTTGCAAATGGAGGTCCATCGTAAAAGACAAAACAATTATCCTTGGAGCGTTCTTCAACTGACCGCTCAAAAATTTTGCTTTCCTGCCAAAATTTTATGATTTCCTTTTCCAACGACGAAAAATCAGGACTACTCGTTGTATCGGGATAATACTTTGACTTCATATTCATTTTAACTGGATAAATTTAGAAAATATATGACTTTTTGGAAAATCACAAATTCAAAAGCATTCCTTTCCCTAGCAAACTATTCTGCCGAGCTTCCAATATCTTCACACTTACTATCTTATCTCTATATTTATCTGCAGGATCATCAATGCAAACTGATTGCATATATGGGCTTTTGCCAATAATTTGGTTTTGATGTTTGCCTTTTCTATCGCCAAATAAAACAGGAATAGTTTTACCTACCACACTCTGATTAAATTCGAGTTGTTGTGCACTAATGAGCTTCTGTAAACGAAGAAGGCGTTCTGTTTTAACTTCTTCTGGTACTTGATCCTTCCTTTCCGCTCCTGGCGTCCCAGGTCTTGGGCTATATTTAAAACTATAAGCCTGAGCGTACCTTACTTTTTCTACTAATTTCATAGTTTCCTCAAAGTCTTTTTCGGTTTCTCCAGGAAAACCAACGATAAAATCAGAAGAAAATTCGATTTCAGGTTTCAATTTACGCAATCTATCTATTATTTCTAAATACTCCTCTGCAGTGTATTTTCTGTTCATCACGCGTAATATTTTATTTGAACCTGACTGCACAGGCAGGTGAATAAATGGCATGAGTTTTGGCTCTTCCACATGTACCAAGTAGAGAGATTCATGCATATCTCGTGGATGAGAGGTTGTATAGAGAATCCTCTCTAGCTTTTCAATTTTAGCAATATGACCAATTAATTTTCCTAAATCCCATACCTCTCCTTTGCATTCCCCGTGGTAAGCATTGACGTTTTGGCCGAGCAAATTGATTTCCTTTGCCCCATTCGCGACTAATTTCAGCGCTTCACGGAATATTTCATTCACTGGCCGTGAATATTCAGCTCCACGAGTGTAGGGCACTACACAAAATGTACAGAACTTATCACAGCCCTCTTGTATAGAAAGAAATGCAGAAGATCCTTGGCTATTACTGCAACACTCATCTGGTAATTTATCAAACTTTGCAACCTCTGGAAAATCAGTATTTATCAGATGGCCTTTACTTCTGCTTGCTTTGACTATCAACTCCGGCAGAGTAGCAATGCTCTGCGGACCAACAATGATGTCCACAAATGGGGCTCTTCTGAACACTTCCTCCCCTTCTGCTTGTGCTACACACCCGGCTACCACTATAGTAATTTCCTTATTTTTTCGTGATGAGTGAATCTTCCCAAGCTCTGAATAAAGCTTTTCTGCTGCTTTCTCTCTAATGTGGCAAGTATTCAATATCACCAAATCAGCCTTTTCTGCGTCACTAACAACGCTAAATCCCAGAGGCTTAATTATATTTTCCATTAAAACGGAGTCATAAACATTCATCTGACAGCCGTAAGTCTTGATATATAGGCCTTTCATACTTTTTTAATGGAATTATACGAAAAACTGGATTCCAGTACAACTATTATACAATCCTAGCTGCCATTTAGGTAGTTGATGAAAAAAAACTATTTGACAATCTTTACTAACCCCATTATCAAGATTGGAGATATTCAGTTATCTTCATCTGTGCAGATTAAACGACAAGAGTATTACAGTTGTCTCTTATGTTTTATTTTTTGCACTATCTACACCTTATGTCTTTATTAATTTTACCTAGACTTCTAAAGATTTTTCCCTATGCAAGCTGAAACACGCTTATAAGTTATTTAAGACAGTATAGTACGCCAATTTTTAGGATTAGAGAGTGGATAACTTCTACCATGGGTTCTTTTTTGCCTTTTTTTCTGCTTAGTAAGTCTCCTTAGCTCTTAAACTAAGGGTCTGTTGCAGTTTAAAAGTCGCTAAATTGCAGCGTTTAAGACTTAAAAAAA
>NZ_JADAKK010000092.1 GCF_020278625.1 Wolbachia endosymbiont of Mansonella ozzardi | reverse complement strand
TCTTCTTTCTCTCCATAAAAATGATATAATAACTGACCTTCTTCTCTTGAATATAATGTTACGGGTGATGCCATTCTAGTGTGTGAAGCACAACTGTACGAACATTGTAGTTTGAGAGCGACCTCACCGAAAGGGTATCATGCCAGTGCTTGACACACAGTTGTACGAACGTTGCAACTAGCAGGTAATTTGCGTAACAGACGGTGTTACCCCAGTGTTCCGACACTGGGATCCATCCTTTCCCATGATCATCAAAATATTGTATTTTAACATAAAACAGCTACTTTTATACTCATCAACTTAATAAAATTCTTGGATGCTAGTGTCAAGCACTGGAATGACAAAATTATGAGTGTCATCCAAATAGCCCTTTTCCTGTCAACTAAGTAGCTCCATTTCTTGTCATCCAAGTAGCTGACACTGGGATCCATGATGCTGCTTTATTAATAAATATTTAAGAAATTTGCCACATGAGAAAAAAAGGCAAAAGAAACCCAGTTGGTGGCTAGTGATTTATATTAACTTTATAAATTAGCGTTTTTTTATTCTAAACGTCTAATCTAGCTGCTTTTAAGCCTCAACTGATCTAAATTTAAATGTTAAGAGATTTACTAAACAGAAAAAAGGCAAAAGAAACTCCGTTAGCTAGTTATTCACTATCTATCTTTTAAATTGGCATTTTTTTATTGTCTTAAACGCTTTAACAAACGCATTTTAGCTTATACTAGGTAAA
>NZ_JADAKK010000037.1:6109-12171 GCF_020278625.1 Wolbachia endosymbiont of Mansonella ozzardi | reverse complement strand
AGAAACATCCTTGCTGTTATAAAGGGAGCTGAAAGAATTTTTCAAGTAGTTTTTTGACTCATCTCCCTCCCTTCAGAACATTGGTAAACATAAGCTACTGTAGCTATAAAAGCTTTCACAACATCCTGTTTTCCTTGGAACTAAAATAGCTATCAAATGTGATAATACGCGATCTATTAATTCTATTCCTACACTTTTACAAGCCTCCGCTAGTTACCTAGTGAGGGGTATATCACTACTTGAAGGCTTTGTATCTCCACTTGGATGGTTGTGAGATATTACAATAGACGTTGAGCCAATTAAAAGAGCGCGTTTTATGATTTTCCTAATATAAAGGGGAGTTTGATCTATTGCACCAACGTTTTAAAGGTCTTCCGCCATTATACGACACCTTTTATTCATGTAAATGACGCGAAAATTCCTTATTGATGCTTCCTATGCTTATTCTTAAGTAATCAAGCAATTTTTTCCAGTTATTGATTATAGGCAGGTCCTTTATCTCTTCTTCTTGCGGAGTGAACAAAGGCTTGTTTTACACAAAAAATGGCAAATATAGCTGCATTGTTGACTCCACTAATGTTTTGCAGTGCTTCTAAACCAGCATTAAAAACCTTATTTAAATTACCAAAATTTTCTATCAGACTCTTTGGGCTTTACATCAATTCTACTGTATGATGAGTACAAAATATGCTCTCAAACCTCATAGTCGAGCAGTGATTGTCCATTATCCAGAATAATTTTTTCTCTTAAGCGCTTTCTATGCCCTTTTTTGTAATCTTTTACCATTAATAAATTGCTTGCTGTGAATTTCCTATAATTAAGAAATTAAGATCTTAAGGTAAAATATTTTATAAACCTCTGTTATTCCAGATAAAACGCTTGTTTACTTGAATAGATCTCTTGACTAATACACTTCATGCTCCTAAAATTTTTATTTTCATCCCTATTATAATGTCAGTAACGATACTCAGTGTACTACAAATAATATTAGTTATTGTTCTAGTAATTTTAGTACTTTTGCGGCCACCTGGAAGTAGCCCGCTGAGTGGCTTTAGCAATTCACAGCAAGGGTCCAATTCAATAATCCCGGTGAAATCTTCCACAAATCCGCTTAGTAAAACAACGGCTATAGTTGCCGGATTATTTATCATAAACACATTATTATTATCAGGATTATGTTCAAAAGATGTGCATAAGAAGTCAATTGCAGAAAAGATTATATTAGAAAAAAAACAAGAAAATGAATCCACCTTTGTTCCTTTTGAAAATTGATGAAGGAAGCTAAATTTATCTTTGTAACAGGTGGGGTTGTTTCATCACTTGGCAAGGGTTTAGTTGCCTCAAGTGTAGGCGCACTTCTTCAGGCTCATGGCTTTGTGGTTCGTATCAGGAAACTTGATCCGTATCTGAATATTGATCCTGGAACAATGAACCCAATTCAACACGGGGAAGTATTTGTCACAGAAGATGGTGCTGAAACTGATTTGGACCTTGGGCATTATGAGCGCTTTACCGGGATTAAAGCAAACAAAGACGACAATATAACAACTGGTAAAGTATATCATGAGTTATTGAAGAAAGAAAGGCATGGTGATTATCTGGGCAAAACTGTGCAAGTTATTCCTCATGTGACAGATTTAATCAAGTCGTTTATTTTTAATGGTGCGGAAGGTTTAGATTTTATAATATGTGAAATCGGCGGAACTGTAGGTGATATTGAGAGCCAACCTTTTTTGGAAGCCATACGTCAAATCACCTATAAGCTTGGAAAACAAAGAGTTATCCTTGTACACTTGACCTTGATGCCATACCTTACTGCAGCACAAGAATTAAAAACAAAACCAACACAGCATTCAATTCGAGAGTTAAACTTTGCAGGGTTGCAACCAGATATTATATTATGTCGTAGCGAGAAAGAAATTTCTGATAATCAAAGAAGAAAAATAGCTAGTCTTTGTAATGTTTCTTTGCCCAATGTAATACCTGCTCCTGATGTGAACCATATATATGAGCTGCCAGCCTTATATAACCAATGTGGACTTGGCACACAAGTTTTGGAACATTTTAACTTGAACAAGCCAAAACCAAACTTAAATGAGTGGGATCAAATAGTACACTCTATGAGACACCCAACACGGGAAGTCACTGTGTCTATAGTAGGAAAATACACTGAATTCCCTGATGCGTATAAATCGCTAGTTGAAGCATTAAATCATGGTGCAATTAGTAATAAGGTCAAGGTAAAAATAAATTGGATTAACTCAAGGGAGAAGAGTGAAGAACCTATCGACAAAAAAACAATAGAAGAGAAATTACAGAATTCTCATGCAATCCTTGTTCCAGGTGGATTTGGCGATGATGGAGTAGAGGGTAAAATACCGGCAATAAGTTATGCTCGCACGCGTAATATCCCATTTTTTGGAATATGTCTTGGCATGCAGCTTGCAGTTATTGAATTTGCTCGCAATGTCATTAAGCTTGAAGATGTACACTCCGAAGAATTTTGTACATGTAAACATCCGGTCATTAAGCTAGCTGGCAATAAGAACATCGACCTTGGTGGAACTATGAGACTTGGGGCGTGTAAATGTAATATAAGCCCAAGTTCCAAAATGGCAGATGCATATAGTGATATTACTATCTCGGAAAGGCATAGACACAGATACATAGTCAATTCAGACTATAAAGATGATTTAGAAAAAAATGGGTTGATATGCAGTGGTATATCAGAAGATGGAACGTGTATAGAGGCAGTGGAGCTGGAAAGTCACCCATGGTTTATCGGCGTGCAATTTCACCCAGAGTTTCAATCAAAACCGTTTTCTCCTCATCCTCTTTTTGTATCTTTTATTAAGGCAGCAGCTAATACAATTTAAAAAAAGAAGATCAGAAGAGGAAAGTGTTTAGATACCGATATATGGAGCTTGCAATAGAACAAGCAAAACTTGCCCAAAAGAGTGACGAAGTTCCCATAGGCGCTGTAATAGTGAGTAGAAGCAATGTTGTTTCTTCCGCGCACAACATATCCAATGATCCAACTGCACATGCGGAGATGTTAGTGATTAGACAAGCATGTAAATTGCTTTCAACGTCAGTACTTTGTGATGCTGATGTGTATGTAACATTAGAACCGTGTCCAATGTGTGCTCAAGCTATCTCCTTTGCAAGAATTAAACGATTATATTTTGGAGCCTATAATCCAAAAGGTGGAGGAATTAAAAATGGTGCTAAAATATTTCAATTTTGTAACCACGTACCTGAAGTTTATGGTGGGGTATTAGAAACAGAGTGCTCTTTTTTGCTAAAAGATTTTTTTGAGAAACTGAGAACCTAATTAGGCTTAGCCATTCCAGAGTATACTGGTTAAGTTGAGTGTCTTTCTAATCTTGCAATCCTTTCGATTTCACTAACGGAAAGTGTATGATTTATACCAGAATTTTTACCAATCAAAATTTTTATCTTGTGGTTTTATTTGCAATATTGCTACCAAACTGACCAATAAGCAGAAGATTATATAAAGCCCAGCGGCAAAGTTTATTTGAGGGAATGTTATAGTAAACCAAGTACATATCATAGGAGTAAATCCACCATGCAAAGCATAAGAGATGTTGCGTGATAAACTCACTCCACTAAATCTAACATTGGTGGGAAAGAGTTCGGATGCAACTATTCCTATAGGATTTATACCTCTTTCTATTATAGAGAGAACCATTATACTAAGCATAATTATAAGATAACTTTTATAGTGGTATGCAATAGATAACATGGGACAACACAGTACCATAGTAATTACTATGAATAGGATTGCAGTGCGCTCCTTTCCCACCTTATCAGCTAGCATTCCAAATGCTATTGAAGATATCGGCATTAATACACTGGTTATAATCAACACAGTTTCGTTGACATATGTTGTTATATACGTCTCAACCGATACTATTTCTTTTGCAATTGTTCTAAGAAACATGGTGAATCCAACAGCAACATTAACAGGTATAGATATTAAAATAGCAAGTGCAAGAGCTCTCTTATAGAGTTTTATAAGCTCTATTATTGGCAAATCAGGTAAATTTCTTTGTTTTCGACTTTTTTCATATGCTGGAGTTTCTCCTAATGTGTATATACTATATGCACTAATCAGTCCCAAAATAGCTGAAAAAGTAAACGGTATTCTCCAACCCCAAGCGTTAAAGTCAGTGATTTTTTTACAGATAACCACTATCGCCACAGAAAGCAAAACGCCGATGGAGCGACCAAAACTTATTACTCCAAAAAACATTCCTAGCTTTTTCTTATTAGGTAAATGCTCTGTGAGATAAACAGAACTGCCTCCTTGTTCAGCGCCAAGCGCAATTCCTTGTGTTAGATGGATTGCAAGAAGCAACATAGTAGAAGCTACACCTATCCGGCTGTAACCTGGAATAAACGCAACAAGGCTAGAAGGAATCGATATTAGCAAGATGGCAATTGTTAACGCTACCCTCCTTCCATACTTGTCACCAATGTGACCAAATACAGATGCGCCAAGTGGCCTTACCATAGCGCCCAGTCCTGCAATTCCAAACAATTGCAATATGTTGTAGTAAACATCTTTTGCAGAACAAAACTCTCTACTAATTATGTTAACCAGATCAATAAAGAGCATATGGTCATACCATATTGCGATTCTGCAGAGTATTGTTGATATCAATACCCTTGTTTGCTGATTGCACACCAATTCAATTCGTAAATGTTTGTCCATTTTAGCTAGTTTTTAGGATATAGTAAAGCTATAACCCAAGGTGTGGGGTTGACTTTTTTATTACAGTATATTATAATTGGAATATTATTAAAATTATGGGTAAAGTTCTAATGAATGTAGCTTATTTAGCAGCACTTATCTCAACAGCTATAATTAAAAATAGCAATGCTTTGTGCTATAATGTGTATAGGTATCCTCTTTAAATATTATTTAAAGGAATTAAAAAACTCTTAGATTCAAAAGGACTTCTATCCATCCTGAAAGCGATAGGTGCAATTTCTATAATACTATCTCAGTCATATCTCTCCCGCTTATTACATTAAGCTTTACTACTCCGTAACTTCTGGTAGTAGGTATAGTGGGTGGTATTGTTGGCGCTATTTCCATAGTATTATCAATAGCAGCTTACGTTTTTCTTTCAATAGCGGTGGAAAGGGTTGACTCAACAGGCTGAAGATTATCAGCCCTTGTCTTTAGTTCCTTTGATGTTTATTGGAAACATCGTATCTAGAGCTTATATTGCTGCGAGCGGTGCTTTCTCAATGTGTGAAGTAGATTCCTTAACATCTTTTTCAGCAGCACTAGAGTCCTTATCCATAGTGAGAATACACGCATTAGCACTTACGATTGTAACTGCAATTGGAGTAGCTATTGTAATCGAACTTGCTAAGAAAGCCAAGGAATACACATCAGGTAAAATGACACAACCAGAAGAAAAACTTGTCGAATCCTCAAATGATTATGTTAAAGATGAAACACCAAAACCCGACTCCAAAATTAAAGAAGCAGAAACAAAAGAAAAACCCGCTGGAAATAAGGAAGTATCTCCTATTGCCTGACATCATTGCCACCTCAGCATGTGACATACATCTGCACGAACATTGTAATTTAAACCTATTACAATGGTGTCATTTCAGTGTGTGACGCTGGAATCTAGGAACTTTATCAAGTAGGTGAACATAAAAGTAGTTGCTTTACGTTAAAATATTCCATAATTATTATGGAAAGATTAGATCACAATGCCCAGCTACTTGGACGACATAGTAGGGCTACTTACGTCATTTGTTGTAAACTCACTTTTACTATATAATTAGTTTTTTAGAGAATCTTATCTACCTAATTTTACCACTCTGTTGAACGGGCACAAGTTACAAACAAAAAACTAAAAAAGAAACATAGTTGATCTTAATCCGCTAACACATAGGCGGAACAACGAACTGTTGGTAGATATACTGTAATTGTAATTACAGTATATCTATTGTTTTACTACTTTATTAGGTATTTGTGTAGTTATTGGAGATACTCCCTAATCTTCTTCAAATCT
>NZ_JADAKK010000037.1:4571-6099 GCF_020278625.1 Wolbachia endosymbiont of Mansonella ozzardi | reverse complement strand
AAGCTGGATGAAATATGGCAGCTGTGGTAATTGAATTAGACAAGTATTGGTTAGTATACGTATGAAACCTGCCACGCAGGGTTGATATAGTTTTTGTGTTATCAAGTAGGCTATAACATGCGATTCCTCCGACCAGAACTAGAATCTGTGGTGAAACCAGTGCAATATGTTTTTCGACGAATGGCCTGCACATATCAAGTTCTAAGTCAGTTGGTTTTCTGTTACCAGGTGGACGCCAAAATACGGTATTGCTTATGTAAACTTTAGTGCGATCAAGATTAATTGCACCGAGCATTTTATCAAGCAACATCCCGCTTGCACCGCAAAATGGTATGCCTTGCAGGTCTTCATTTGCTCCAGGAGCTTCACCAACGAGCATAATTTTCGCATTTGGATTACCACCGGAAAAAACAGTATTGGTTGCAGTTTTCTTTATTTCACAACCTTCAAATGATATAACTGCACTTCTTAGCTCATCCACACTACTGCATTTACTTGCAAGTTTCCTTGCTTCAATTATCCAGTCACTTGGGAACATGGTTTGTTGTTCTTTTTTTTGTTGGATGACAGGAGGCTGCACAGCTTTGTTATCCTCCTTATCTTCGACTTTTTTTTCTTCCTTACTTTCTGTTAGCGTACAATCAACGCCCACTTCATGGTAAAATTTTAATATTTCTAAATCCTCATCGCTCATAGTGCCTCTTGATCTTTTGTGCTTTTTTTATGGCCATATTATACTTCAATTTAGACAAACGTCTAATATATAATATACCATTTAAGTGATCTAGCTCATGCTGAATACATCTCGCAAGCCAACCACTAGCTTTTAGCATCCGTTCCTCATTATTTAAGTCTCTATATTTTACAGTTAAATACTTCGGACGCTTAATTTCGTGACTTTGTTCTGGAATTGAAAGACACCCTTCTTTGAGAATTATTTGCTCATCAGATGATTCCGTGATTTCAGGATTAATCATGCAAAACTTGCCATTCGATTCATATCCTGCTGGCCCGCCTTTAATGTCCTTCAGTTGAACACCCATAACAAAAATTCTTTTTAGTACTCCAACCTGCACTGCAGCAAGGCCAATACCATCTGCATCGTACATAGTTTCGAACATGTCGTTTACTAATTCTTTAATTTCATCGTTTATAGCTGTTACTCCGCTGGCACGTGTAGTTAACCTTTCATCAGGGGCAATTACAATTGGTAATTTAGACATAAAATTATAACTCTATGTTTTATTTTTTCCTTTGTCTAGTGTTTGGGGTATATTAAAATGTTGCTGTATTTTTATAATAGAATATAAACTATTAAAGAAAGTTACAATTTGAATAGAATTGTGCCATAAGGTCAACTGATGTACTCTGCAGTAATAATAAAGCCAAGGGGAAGTGTTTTTGCTGTTTTAGACATAGGCACAACAAAGATTATCTGTCTAATCGTTAAAGTCAGTGGCAATTTCAGTTATGAAATAACAGGAGCAGGTTATAAGATCGCAGAGGGTATAAATGGTGGATCAATAAC
>NZ_JADAKK010000037.1:0-4561 GCF_020278625.1 Wolbachia endosymbiont of Mansonella ozzardi | reverse complement strand
CAAATTACTCTATTTTATCAACTATAGGTCTGGCTGAGCAAGTATCAGAGGAAACTATAGAGCAGATATATATTAATATTGCTGGATGTGGAATTTCATCTTTCAATTTGCATAATGAAATTATTGCAGCCAATCATAAAATCTCTGACCGGGACATAAAACGTGTAGTCTTTCAAACGTTTGAGAAATATATTGAGGGGAATGTTATCATTCACAATATACCGTTAAAATATCACTTAGATGACATGACCAACATAAAAGAAGTCAGTGGATTGTATGGAAAAAGATTATCTGCTGAGGTTAATGTTGTCACTGCTTCTCGTTCAGCGCTTACCAATATTGAAAACTGCGTAACCAACAACAGTGGGCTAAGTATGGCCGGCTGTATTGCATCTTCATATTCTGCAGGTCTTGCTTGTCTAAGTGAAGATGAGAAAGAGCTCGGAACTGCCATTGTTGACATAGGAGGTGGGTACACTGCAATCGGAATTTTTAAAAGGGGGAAACTTATATATGCAGACAGCATTCCAATTGGTGGCATTCATATCACTCGAGATATTGCTTATGGGTTATGTACAAGTATAGAACATGCAGAGCGCATAAAAATACTATACGGCAATACTATCGTGACTTCAATAGATGAAAGCGAGTATATCACAGTGCAAGATAATGAAAGTGATGAGCCAACCCAAGTGCTCAAGTCTGAACTTATTGGCATTATAAGACCGAGAATCGAAGAAATACTTGAACTAGTAAAAGAGCAATTTCGGGAACAGAAAGACACGATTAACAAAGTAGTCATCACAGGCGGAACCAGTCAGCTCACAAGCATGAAAGAGATTGCAAGCTATATATTTAATAAGCAAGTCCGTATTGGATGCCCTAAGTCATGTAGTGGCCTTAATTGCGAATACGATAAGAATCCTGTATTTTCTGCTGCCATAGGTTCTATAAAACTAATAGTTAATACTTTTTATAAAAATAGTCCCAGAGTGCTCGGCCAGGATGGTAAAATAAGTAAATTGTATCACTGGTTTAAATCGAAAATTACAGTTTAGGTTCCTGTTTTCTCTTAATCATGCAAGCATCACGCGCTGGAATGACAACATTCTACCCAATTCATAAATTGCAACTGGTCATAAACATTAAAAAAATTTACCAAATAAAAAAAGGCAAAAAAAACCCGTTAGCTAGTTATTTACTATCTATCTTTATAAATTGGCATTTTTTTATTGTCTTAAACGTTTTAACAAATGCATTTTAGCTTATATTAGGTAAAAACCTTGAAAGTTTATAAAGACATGAGGTGCACATAGCAAAAAATTAAACATAAGATGCCAATCACATTGAGTTTTTTTGTTGTTTAATCTATACGGACTGAAGCTAAATAATAGCTTCAATACTATGAATAAGAATGAAGACGAAGGTTGTTAAGTAGTTTTTTTAGTTCCGTTTCTTAGTTGATACGCGCCCTGCCTTTAAGCAGAGATAAAAGCAAACTATTATCAAATAAACTAAAAACATTCCTTGAGCGAAGGCAAATTGTAATAAGTGTCCGTCTCCCCAGAAGAGATACTCGTAAAATAAACTTTTATCTGAGTGATACAGACCTGTAGGCATATTTTTTTGGGCTAGAACAAAGCAAAGAAATGACGATACAAGTATAATGACCAGCCCAATTTGTTCAACAGAAAGGTAAGAAGCTTGTTTATTTAACATGTAGCTGAATACTGCATTTGCAATATGCTGATAATAAACAAACTGAGCTCAAATAAAAACAATTTGCCTTGTAATACAGGTATATAGTTACTTTTGATCGCTTAAGTGTTTGGAACAAATGCGGATATGAACACTAGCAGCATGGAAAGGATTGAGATAATCCATAAAAAGTTGAGCCAATTGTTGGTGTTTTGTAGACTTCTGATAAAGAGCAGGGATATTATAGAGCACATCCATACCCAAATTGACAAGTTCACGTGTATCACCAACGCATTATCAAAAGTGTATTGTGCAGAAGGAATGAGAGAGTAGATAAAAGGCAGTAGTAGAAAATGACAATTATTGACAGCAATCCAGAGCAAGCAAGGCACATACTACTAAGAATATCCATTGCCTGCAGAGTAGAGTTTTATTTTGTATGTTGAGCACAGTCATTTCCCTTTTTTATTTTTGATTGCTATAATACAAGGTAGCACAAGTTTTTCAAATTGATTAGCATTTCTATGCGTGGTTCAAATGAATGATATCACAACAAAGCAGGTCATATCTTTCATTCTAAAAATGCTGCACCCGTTCCTGTTTCATATTACAATAGTATTACTAGCAGCATTGGTTTGGGCTGTCGATGTTTCCTTTAGTCCGTACTTGATAAAAATTATTATAGATCGTGCTTCAACATCAGCTGCAGATAATCTTTTTTATAATATAGCAACTCCTACCATATCTTACGTACTGATATTACTTTTACTTGAATGCATTGCCAGGCTATACAACTATTTTTTTGAAATTAAGATGATTCCTAACCTCCGTAAAAACATTGTTGAATCAAGTATTGTCATATTATTAAATCAAGATAATAGCTACTACCAAAATAACTTCTCTGGCAGTCTTGCCAACAAGGTTAATGATTTGACAAATTATATTCCGGATATTGTACAAATTACGATTGATAGGTTTGTGAGTCGCGCATTTGCACTTGGCATCGGAATTTATTTTTTATGGCAAGTGAATATCAGTTTTGCTTTATTGATGTTGACTTGGTCAGCACTATTTGTTCTGTCTTCTTTCCTGCTTGCAGAGAAGGTAACGCGTCTTGCAGATGTATGGTCAGAGCTTGGCTCAAGCATTACTGGCAAAATGGTAGATGTATTCTCAAATATCATGTCTGTAAGGTTATTTGCCAGCAAATACCAAGAAAGATTATCTTTGCAAGCTACTCATAGTGAAGCTGTTAAAGCAGAGCAAAGACTTCAGTGGCTGTATACGTGGATTTTTACTTTCTATGGCTTTTCATTTATAATTATGCAAATACTTAACTTGTATTTTTTAGTTAAAGGAAGGGAAGAAGAACTGATTACTACTGGAGACTTTGCTTTCGTCATGACTGTTAATATAGCAATAGCTAATTTTCTTTGGATGATAGCCAGAGACTTCTCACAATTTTACAAATCGTGGGGAAGGATTACTCAGGCTTTGAGGACAATTACTGCGATTCCTGAAATCCAAGATCAGCCAAATGCAGCAGATCTGGTCATAAAAAAAGGAGAAATTATTTTCAATCAAGTTCATTTTTACTATAAAGATGCAGAACCAATATTTGAAAACAAATCCATAATAATTAAATCTGGTCAAAAAGTAGGGCTTGTTGGTTATTCAGGTAGTGGCAAATCGACATTTGTGAATCTGATCCTCCGGCTTTATGATGTTAAGTCTGGAAAAATTTCAATTGATGGACAAGATATTCGCAATGTAACCCAGGATTCTCTACACAAAAATATCGGAATGATTCCACAAGATCCATCGCTTTTTCATAGAACTTTGATGGAAAATATTCGCTATGGCAAAGCAGATGCTAGCGATGATAAAGTGATAGAGGCTGCCAAACGTGCGCATGCCCATGAATTTATTTTAAAATTACCCCAGGGTTATGAATCACTCGTTGGAGAAAGAGGTGTAAAACTTTCAGGAGGACAGAGACAACGCATTGCAATTGCAAGAGCTATTTTAAAAAACGCTCCTATATTAATTTTGGATGAAGCAACCTCACAACTTGATTCTGTGATTGAAAGTGATATTCAAAAGTCCCTACGGGAGCTAATGCAAGGCAAAACTACAATAGTAATAGCCCATCGCTTATCTACACTTTTGCATATGGGTCGCATTTTAGTCTTTGATCAAGGTAAAATTGTAGAAGACGGAACACACCAAGCATTGCTCGATAAAAATGGAGTGTATAAAACCCTATGGAATGCACAAGTTGGTGGATTTTTGCCAGAGAAAAGTGGAAGGATATGCATCAAGAGGTGCGTTAAAGAGCAAACATAAGGTATTTTTTTGATCAACATATCCAGAGCTTAAAAATTTAGGCACAAAAAGATTGAGTATTTGCAAGAAATTGTATGTAGTTATTAATACCTTCTAAGTGAATTTCTCATGGCTTTTTTTAATTTCCTGATGTGTGCAATGATTATGACTTTAAAAGAATATTTGCCACTGAGAAAGATAAAGACATACTCATTCATTTATTGAACAATATTCTAGACTTTACTGACTTAACTGCAATTCAGGATGTTGGATTTAACCATTCCTGAGACTACCACTAAAAAGCAAAGTATTGTTGATGTTCTTTGTAAGGACTCTCAAGATTCCAGTACATTGTGGAAACGGTGCGACTTGAAAGTCTTCAGTCATATTGTTTAAAAAGTTCTTGATTAAGTCTTGATCAAACTTTTCAATTGTTATACCAAATCCCAACGGTAAATTAAAAAGTTCTCCTGCGATTAGCGAATTTATAGCCCTTCCCATAATAGTCCAAGAGAGGTAAGATAAGGACTTATAGTAG
>NZ_JADAKK010000036.1 GCF_020278625.1 Wolbachia endosymbiont of Mansonella ozzardi | reverse complement strand
TTGGATCAAGAAACTTTGAAAAAGCCATGAGCAACTAACTTAAAAAGTATTGAAAATTGTACACTATTCTTAGGAAGTATTCAACTTTTTTATACTGAGGTTTACTAAAGTAGTAAAATTAGACCTTATTCTAAGTTTAAAGAATATTGGCTAAAAAAACTACTTTCATGGTACCATTTTTGCTTACACATTAGCCACGTCCTAAGCAGGTACAAATTGAATAGCTAATTTTCAGTATAAGATCTTTCAACAAGTATGTTTGATATTATATTGCTTGAATTTCTAATCAAAGAGGAACAAGTTTGGCAAAAAATAATGATATTATTAGCGGAACGTAAAATAGCCCTACTGCAGTACTGATGAGAAGCAGCAAAGTAGCTCTATCTGGTTGATAATTTAAAATATTAGCAAGTATTACACTGGATCCAGAAACTGGAATAATAGCTAGCAACATTAGCGCTTTATATATACTTTCATCGTATATACCGGTGATATGTTTGTCTATCAGGACAATTCCCAAAACAAATAATGGCCAAAATAAGTACTTTGCTGTAATAGTGGTTAAAGCGAGCTTCCAATCTATTTTAAAATTTGTAATTTGTGCAATACTCACCCCAAGCAGTACCATTCCTAATGTAATAAATGTACTTCTAATATTCATCATAACATCTGTTAGAAAAGCAGGTATTTGTATATCGCATACACTTAAAAAGAAGCCCAGAATCATCGCATAGGACGAAGGAAGTCTGAGCAACCTTAACATGCATTCTTTTGCAGTATATATACCATTTGCAGCTATATAAAATCCTAAGCTATTTTCAAATAGTGCCATTCCTATATAACAAACAACATATACAGACACTGAATCTTCATCAAATAAAGTCATAGCAATTGGCAAGCCAAAATAACCCATACTTGTACTGCCTGAGCTAAATGCCAATATGTTTTTCGTATTGTCCTTAAATAAAAAAGAAGAAAGATAATACACCGATAAGGACATAGTGCTACCTATAAACCATATCAAAATCGGCAAAGAAATCACTTTTAAATTGACCTCTGCATGAGATACTCCATACAGAATCACTATTGGGTTAGCTATATAAAAGAGTATTTGAGATATAGTATTTCTATCAATCTTAAGGCATTTTCCTGCTAAATAACCAATAAGTATTGTAATATAAATAGGTAATATTTTGAGGAAAAGGGTAAAGAACATACTAGCCTAATTATAATCCTTTTTGATACTTCTAACTGATAAATTGACATTAGATCTTAAGACATTGTAAAAGTAAATAAAATTTATTTTCCAATTTACCCAACTCATAGTTATTTAAAAAGACCCATTTAGTGCTAAGAACCGCTTTTACAAAACATAAGAATGACATTTTTATGATAAAATTATGTTAAGTTTTTATAAAGCTTCTTACATATCTTTCAATAGTGGTAGCTTTGCTAAAAAGCAAAGTTTAGTCTCGCTTGGCCTCGTTGTATGCTTTCAGTTGATATAGGATACAAACCCCAACTATTTTTGTTGCAAAATAAGCGCTTTGTAGACAAGTATAAACGATAGAACTAATTATACTTTTCCAAAGATAAGCGATGCGTTAGTGCCGCCAAAGCCAAACGAATTAGAAAGCGCATATTGGATCTTATGCTCTTGAGCTTTAAGCGGTACAAAATTTAAATCACATCCTTCTGAAGGTTTGTGCAGGTTTAAAGTTGGAGGAGTAATTCCTTCATTTAACGCAAGAATACTAAATATTGCTTCAACACTACTTGCAGCACCAAGTAAATGTCCTATAGAGGATTTGGTTGAAGAAACTGGTACCTTATAAGCATAGTCACCAAATAACTGTTTTATTGCTATTACTTCGATTTTATCTCCAAGTGGCGTTGAAGTTCCATGTGCATTGATATACCCAATTTGATTTGGACTAATTTGTGCACTCTGTAAGGCAAGCTGTATTGATTTCAATGCACCTCTTCCGCTCTCATGTGGAGCGGTAATATGATAAGCATCCCCCGTTAGTCCATATCCAGTAAGTTCTGCATATATTTTTGCTCCTCTTCTCTTTGCATATTCATATTCTTCCAATACTAGTATACCTGCCCCTTCACCCATAACAAATCCATCGCGTTCTTCATCCCACGGTCTTGAAGCTTCTTCAGGCTTGTCATTAAATTTAGTTGATAGTGCCTTCATAGATGCAAAGCCTGCAACTCCAACCCTACAAAGTGCACTTTCTGCCCCACCTGCAATCATTACATCTGCTTCACCAAGTTTTATAGCTCTTGCTGAATTTATGATTGCATGCGCACCTGTTGCACATGCGGTTACCGCTGAATCGTTTGGGCCTGTAAATCCATATTTAATAGAAATATGGCCAGATATCAAATTTATCAAACTTGCAGGAACAAAAAATGGGCTGACACGTCTAGGCCCTTTTTCCTGCATAATAATAACATTTTCCTGAATTGATGAAAGACCGCCTATACCAGAGCCAACAACCACACCAACTCGTTCTCGATCGATATCTTGATTTTCTAAAATTAGTGAATCGTTCACTGCCTGAATAGTGGCTGCAATACCGTAATGGATAAAACGATCTGTCCTTTTTAGGTCTTTTTCAGAGATATAATCTAGCGGGTTAAAACAGTGCTCAATGTTATTACCTTGTAGGGGAACTTGTCCTGCGATTTTGCAAGCAAGATCGGAAGCATCAAACCTGCTGATTTCCTTTATACCAGACTCACTACCTACTAACTTAAGCCAAGTGTTTTCAACATTTGCCGCCAGTGGAGTAATTAAGCCAATACCGGTAACTACTACTCTTTTGCTCATTTAATACTAGTTATTGTTCTTTTTGTTACTGATGTACTCAACTATCTGCTCTACAGTTTCCATTTTTTGCGCATCTTCATCAGGAATTTCTATGCCAAACTCTTCTTCTGCCGCCATGATTATCTCAACTGCATCTAAACTGTCTGCGCCATGCTCTGAAAGCTTTGAGGAGCTGCTAAACTTTTCCACATCCTTACTAATGTGCTCCAGCACAATCTTTTTTACTTTTTCTTCTATGTCTTCTCTAGTGCTTTTTGCTAATTCGCTACTCATTTTTTACCAAAAAATAACCTATTCTTTGATGTTATAAAAAATTTTCATGTTTGCAATACCTTTTATGGTTGATAGACTATTACAAAACTTTCTATCGCCCTAGCTGAAATATTCTTCAACATTGTGTGCTGGAAAATTAATAAACTCGCAAATGCTAGACGAAATAACAAAAAATTTACTTATCGCAGAAATAAGCAAATTTCTACCTGAAGATAGCCAAAGCAAGCTTATATCAGCTATGCGTTATGTGCTTCTTGCTCCTGCAAAATATATACGTCCATTTTTAGTCACAGCTTCATCACGAGTATTTAATGTGAAAGCTGAGAAAGTAATGCCAATTGCTGTGGCAGTTGAGTGTGTTCACACCTACTCTCTAATTCACGATGATTTGCCATGTATGGACAATAGCGATATTCGCAGAGGTCAGCTAAGTTGCCATAAAAGATTTGACGAAGCAACAGCGGTGCTTGCTGGAGATGCACTGCTTACTCTCGCTTTTGAAATACTATCTTCGCTAAATGAGGATAGCAATAAATGCTGTGAAATTATAAAGGTACTCTCTCAAGCGATGGGAGCTAAGGGAATGGTAGGAGGACAGATTTTGGATATTGATGCAGATTTCTCCAAAATAAAAGAAATCCATTTATTAAAAACTGCAAAACTATTTGCAGCTTCATGTGAAATAGGGGCTATAATAGGAAATGCTACAGATGAGCAACGAAGAGCGTTACATGACTATGGAATAAACCTAGGGCTTATTTTTCAAGCCAAAGATGATATTGAAGACCACAAACAAGATAAAGTAAGCAACTTAATGTCTATACTTGGTAAAAGTGAAACAAAGAACTATATAGAAAGTCTCTTTAAACAAGCTTTAGATAATTTGAGTAAGCTTTCAGACGAAACTAATTATTTATATAGTTTATTGAATCAGGTAAAAAACGATGGCTAGGAAAATTATATTACAATTGCTTATTTCCATAGTAATAATTTTCACTTTAACTTCTTCTTTTGTATTTATCGTCGTCCAAATAAACAAAAGCAGGCCAGAAAAGAGAGACAAGCTTTATGAGTTAAATACTACGAATGATGGCTTGGTACAGACAATAGCATATTACCTAGTGAAGCCAATACTTGAATCAGCACTTGATCACTATATCGAAAAGCATGGGTTGAAGGAGTATTTAAAAGAGATAACACAGCAGGAAAGAGAGGAAAATTCAATAAACTTTTATGAATTTACAGAAGGCAGTGGCAGCAGAGCTCTATGTGGTCAAGAAGTCCTGATGCAAATGTATAAAATATCTAATAATCCAGCGATACCACTTCCGAATCAAGTCCCTAATGTTACCTTAAAAATAGGTCAAGATGATTGGAAAGAGGTGGGCCTAGGAATAATGGGTATGAAAGAAGGAGGAGAGCGTGTAGTTACTATAAACATTACCAATGACAACAAAACGAACTTTAATTCTTACTATGTCAAACTAATCGAGGTAAAAGATAGATATCCCGACTCAGTAAATAATATGATGATTTTCAATGACTTAATTAATAGGGCTGGGAAACAAGTAAGATGTGGTGACGAGGTGTTAATTAAGTATAGCGTAATGGAGCATAATGGTAAATATATAATCAAGAATCAAACGGCGCAATTCAAAGTTGGTGATAAAAGTGTACCGCTTGCCATAGAGCTTGGAGTGGTTGGAATGAGAGCTGGTAATAACAGAACTATCATTTCTCCACCAGAACTTTTGAACGTTACTGATAGTATGTTAATCGGAGACATAGATTTTGACGAAGAAAATGTTTCCATAATTAATCTCAGCTTAGATGCCAAAGCTTAAAAGCAAGATACTTTAAATATTACTTGGTAACTGAAGAAAATAACAAAAGTACATATCGCAGTGATAACTGGTGGTAAAATTAGAAAAATAGGTGTCTTTTTAACGAAAAAATTCTTGGAAGGCTTTGAGAAAAAAGCACTGTAAATTATTGGCAAAAAGTACATAGCATTTAGTATAGTACTTACTATTAATACAAGAGTAACAAATACAGAGAGTGCTACATTGCCAGAGCTAAAAACAGCCTGCAAAATGAGAAACTTACCCCAGAAAGTTGGAGCAGGTGGCACTCCGATCATAGATAACGCACCTATAGCAAATGCTGACATAGTGATTGGCATACTTCGTCCTATGCCGTGAGTTTTATCTACATATTTCTCACCTGTTTTCGTTATTATGTTACCTACAACAAAGAATAGAGTAATTTTTGCAAATGCATGACAAACTAACTGAAAAACTGCAACTCTTATGCTAAGTTCGCTAAAAATTGAAGCGAATAGTGTAACATATGATAATTGGGAAACGGTAGAGTAGGCGAGCAATTTTTTCAATTCCTTCTGCTTGAGTGCAATCAGTGAAGCAACAATGATGGTAAATCCTGCAGCATAAGGCAGCCATCCTCCAGCAAACCAACTTTGTTGTGCAAAGCGTTGCAGATTATTGGTGCCAAAAGTGTATAATATGACTTTTATAATGATAAAAACCCCGGATTTCACAACAGCAACAGCATGTAGCAGCGCGCTCACAGGAGTTGGTGCAATCATTGCTTTTGGTAACCAAAAATGCATTGGCATTAATGCAGCTTTGCCTATTCCATAAATCAGCATAGCAAAACACACTGCAATGAAAGTAACAAGCGAAGTGTCAAATTTAAATATTCCACCGCTTACAAAATCTAAAGTATGAAATTTGCTGTATAAGAAACCGAGAACTGGAAAAAATAGCACTAAGGAAGAAAAAAACAACACACCAAAATAATAACGCCCAGCTATCATTGATTCATTTGTTGTGTTATAGGTGACAAGAGGGTAAGTACTTATAGTCAAGAGCTCATAAAAGACAAATGTAGTAAGCAAGTCGCCAGAAAAAGCAATAAACATTGCACAGCTGACCGATATTAAAAGAAAACAAAGGAAATTTGAGTAACTACTATTAGGATAGTTATTCTGCATATAACATATTGCGTATATGCTAGTTAATATCCATAAAAATGATATTAATAAACTAAATACCACTCCAGTGGACTCTAGCTTTAAACTAATGTGCAAGTTACTGCCAAAATCCATAAGGATAAATTGAGAATGATCACCATATGCCCAATGTAAAGTGCACAGACACGTATACGTAAATAGAAGTATAGAAGAGGCAATAGTAATACTGTTGTTTAATCTAGGCCATTTGCCAGTAAAAAAGATAACCACTGTGCCAAGCAGCGGAATCAGTGCAGTAATTAATAAATAACTTTCAGCAATAAAAAATGGTAAGGAAAGAGGTGTTAAAATACATTCCATTAAATACATTAAATAATTCATTATTTTGTTTAGGTAAAGCTAAAATTATACTTAAGTCACAGAAAAACTGCCACTTTTTTGGTAACAAAAGAACATTCAAGATCTGAGATTCTATTCTAAGGCCGTGCATAGATGCTGTTTTTTTGTTTAACACATTTAAGCTTAAAAAATAAGATTTAATAGAGCAAATATAAAAAGTTGAATATTTCTTCAAAATAGTGCATAATCTTTAATACTTTTTAAGTTCATTCCTAATGGCTTTATCAAAATTTCTCGATTCAAAGCCTGACCTGATCTTCAAAAAAATCTTTGGCTCTAAAAAGAATAAAAATATCCTTATTCACTGTCTCAATGATATTTGAGGATTTACCGGAATAGATACTATACAAGAAGTTGAGTTCCTTAGCACTATTATGGATCCTGAAATTGCCTCCGATAAGCAAAGCATTGTTAACATCCTTTGGAAGGATTCCCACAGAAACAGTATATTGCAGAGATGCAACTCGCTCGCGATAAAGACTTTGAAAAACACGCTCAACTTTACGCTGCTAAGGCTTACTCAAGGCAATTAGATAAATCTGGCAATTACATATAGACTCAAAGAAAGTTTTCTTTATTGCTATTTCCAATAGTACTCTATTTACTCCATAGGTTGAGTATATTTCCACTCACAATATACGAGATATAAAAACCAACGGACATTACTTAAAAGATTTTCAATTCGTTTTTATTGAGCTGCCTAAATTCTCAAAAAATAAAGTAGAACAGCTAGAAAGCATAGTAGAAAGGTGGTGTTTCTTTTTCAAGTATGCAGAGGATACTACAGATGAAGACTTAAGGAATATAGTAGAAAAATCACCAATAATAAAGCTAGTATACGGTGAGTTAGACAAGTTTCGTTGGAATGAGAGAGAGTTATTAACATATGAAGCAAAGAGTAGTGGGTCTGCGGAAAGAAGAGGCCACCATGCATATAGATTTGATCTTGTTGAAGAGAAAGGTATCCAAACCAGCCAAGAATGCGGCATCCAGATCGGTGAAGAAAGAGGCCAAAAACCTACTTAAAGTTGGTGTATCTGTTGATTTAGTAACTGAATCTACTGGTCTTCCTAAAGCTGAAATTGTACAATTCCAGGAAGAAATAGCTTAACAACCAGGCGCCTTTGTTCTCATTAGTTGATCACTTATTGTTATACCACTTAAACGCAAGACTCAGATGTAAAGGCTACGGCATTTCACTAACCCAGTTACTCTTTTCCTGATCTAACCTATCATCTAATATTGCCTGTCTTATTGATTCCATAAGCTTATTCATGAAGAAAATATTATGAATGGTAATGAGGGTGTAAGCTAGCAGTTCTTTAGCTTTCAATAAATGGTGTATATAAGCTTTCGAATGTTTCCTGCAGGTAAAACACAAACAATCACTTTCAATTGGACTATTTTCTAGTTCAAATTGTTGATTTCGCAAATTAACATGCTCCTTGCACTTTGAAGCAATAGAATTCCTATTTTTCACTTTAACAAGTGCACCACCATGTCTTGCCAGGCGAGTTGGATGCACACAGTCAAACGTGTCAATCCCAAACTCTACTGCGCGAAAGATATCCACAATTCCACCAATACCAAGCAAATGAGTAGGCCTATCTTTTTTTAAGTGCTTCATAGTAAAAGAAACTACATCATACATCTGTTTCTTACTCTGACCAAGTGATCCACCTATTGCTTGACCGAAAAATGGTAAATCATTCATAAAATCACAGCTTTCTCTGCGCAGATCTTGATACACTCCACCTTGGTTGATTCCATACAGTGCTTGTTTGCCATCATTACTTTTTTCAAGTTCATTTAAAGAACGTTCAGCCCATCTATGGCTCATGAGCATTGATCTTTGTGTATATTCTTTGCTGACGTGAAATGGTGTGCATTCATCTAAAACTAAGATTAAATCCGCCCCTAATTTTTGTTGAACTTGTATAGATTTTTCAGGAGTTAAACAATAAGTCTCACCATTGATATAAGAGCGAAAAATTGCCCCATCCTCATTAATTTTGATCAGGGTTTTTTGTTTCTTTCTTACTCCCTTTATTTCTTCTGAAACTGATCCGTGCCCCAGGCTAAATATCTGGTATCCACCAGAATCAGTTAGCATCGGTCCATTCCATCCCATCATCTTGCGCAAACCACCAAGTTTTGCCACAGTATCCTCTCCCGGTTGGAGCATTAGGTGATAGGTGTTGGAAAGTATTATCTGAGTACCAGCTTCACCGATTCTCTCAATATCTGCAGCCTTAATTGCAGCTTTGGTTGCACAAAACATAAATGCTGGTGTTTCTATGTTTCCATTTGGAGTTTTAATTGTGCCAACTCTTGCAGAACCTGATTGCTTGGTTATCCTAAATGAGAACTCTTCTTTCATCTATTTGCTTGAAAGCTCTGCTATGATATTTTCCACTTTTTTAGGAGTAAGATTCTCATAAAAATTGTCATTGATTTGCACAACAGGAGCATTAACGCATGCACCAAGACATTCAACTTCTTTTAAAGTAAACAGATCATCTTTGGTAGTTTCACCTATATTGACCCCAAGCCTCTTTTTAAAGGTATTTAAAACTTCTTCGCTACTGCATAACCAGCAAGGGGTTGTCCTACAAACTTGTATCAGATATTTACCCATTGGTTTTAAATTATACATGGTGTAAAAACTTGCCACTTCGTATACGCAAATATGTGGAATATGTAGCATATCAGCAACGTAGCGCATGGCAGACTCAGGAACCCATCCACATTGTTCTTGAACCAGATATAGTAAAGGCATAACAGCACTACCTTCTTTGCCTTTTGGGTACATCTCTATAAACTTCTTTGCTTTCTTGAGGTTTTCCGATGTAAAACTAAACTGCTCTTCTTTTTCTTTCATCTGCAGGTTCATGTAAATCTCAACAGATTATACTTAAAGAATCAACAATTGCAATTAGACCTCTCACATGAAAAGGCAATTATTTTTGGCGTTTTTTGTGTACTCTTAAATTGCTTTTGCTGTAAGCGTTAAGAAATTTACTAATCTAAAAAAGGCAAAAAGAAACCCTAGCCATTGTCTATTTTCAGTATTGGCGTTTTTTAAAGTCTTAGATTTACAGTTCCATAATCCCTACTGTGATGGTATTTTTTTCTCATGCTTTACTATACCATCACACTCTGGAAACATATATCTAAGAAGTTCACTAAAATTTTGAAAAATGCAATCTACTTCTATACTCGAATATGTCAAGTAGTAGTTCAAAAGATTTACTCTCAGCAATTGCACTTTTCGCATTATTGTATGCAAGGTTGAGCAGCTCTCTATCTTTGTATAAGTCAGCAAATTTAAACTCCATGTATCCTGATTGTTTTATGCCCAATATATCTCCACTACCTCTTAGCATCATATCTTTTTCAGCAATGTGAAACCCATCTTGTGACTCACACATGATTTTTAACTTTGAGAATGAGCTTTTGCTTAGATTATCGTATAATAATACGCAAAAAGATGGCTTACTTCCTCGTCCTACTCTGCCTCTTAACTGATGCAATTGTGATAATCCAAATTGCTCTGCATTTTCTATAATCATAATGGTTGCATCTGGTACATCTATACCAACTTCTATCACAGTTGTTGCAACTAGGAGGGAAAATTCATTTCTTTTGAAAGAAAACATAACTTGATCTTTCTGATCTTGAGCTAGTTTTCCGTGTATTATTCCAACTTTATCAAAAAATGTCTTTTGCAATTCCTGAAAGCGCATCTCTACTGCAGCAACATTTAGTTCTTCGTTTTCTTCTATATATGGGCAAATCCAATACGCTTTTTCACCCCTGTTTATAGCACCCTTAAGTTTTTCAACAATATCTGGTACTTTTTTAATGTTCACAATGACAGTCTTTATTGGCAACCTAGATTTTAGTTTTTCCCTTAAAACGGAGCATTCAACATCGCCATACATGGCTTGCTGCAAAGTCCTTGGGATAGGAGTGGCAGTAACGAAAAGTATGTCAGTATTTTCTCCCTTTCCTACCAAACGATTTCTCTGCATCACCCCAAACCGCTGTTGCTCGTCTACGACTACAAGCCCTAAATTTTTAAATGTAACGTTAGCTTGAAACAGTGCATGAGTACCAATCACTATATTTAAAGTACCACTTGCAAGTTCGTTCATGATAGTCTTTCTTTCTTTGCGTGTAGTTTTACCAGTAAGCAGAACAACTTTTATATCGGTGTAAGATAAAGCCTCTTCGATCCAATTATAATGTTGCTCTGCTAAGATAGTAGTTGGTGCCATTAGAGCTGCCTGCATGTTGTTTTCCACCACACTCAACATCGCAAAAAGTGCAACCACGGTCTTGCCACTACCAACATCACCTTGCAGCAAGCTTACCATGCGGTATTTGGATTTTTGTCTCTCTGAAATTTCATCTATTGCACGAATTTGATCGTTTGTTAATTGGAACGACAAGCCATTTAAAACTTGTTCTTTATATTTATTAGATATTGTAAATTCTCTTCTCCCTTTTCTTACGCGATTTTCTCTTGCAAGTTTTAGTGCTAGTTGATACGCAAATAATTCATCATAGGCAAGCCTTTTCCGAGAAATTTCCGCTTCTGCCAATGACCTTGGCCTGTGCAGCTTTATAATGCTTTTTCTCCAACTTAGCCATTTTTTTTGCTCGATTAATGTACCATCTATCCACTCTGGTAAATCAGGCAATTCTTTTAGATTAGAATTTATTATGTTTTTAATGCTCTTGTTAGTAATGCCGCGACATAATTGGTAACCCGGCTCTATGCTAGCTATCTCTTCAAGTTGGTCGACGTTAAGCGATACGTAGTCTGGGTGAGTAATTTGCAAATATCCAGCAAATTTATCAAGTTTACCACTGATGACTACATGGGCTCCAATTGGAAATGATTTATATAAATATTTAACTGAGTAATTAAAAAAGACTATGAATATGTACTGACTTTCGCCTTCAACGGCTATTTTATATGGCCTACCCCTAAAAGCTGGTGGCTGATGTTCACGAACTTTTGCCATGAAAGTCGTAAGTTCTCCAACTTGAGCATCAAGTAGCGATTTACTCCTATCTATATAACTGTGTGGCCTGTAAAACAGCAGGTCCATTACTCTATCTCCGCCACAAAGTTTAGGCAATATTGTGGAATGAAACCTAGGTATATTCTCCAGTTTGCCATTTAGAAAGGCCAGCACATCTGGTTGTTCGTTGAGTCTCATACATGTGTAAAATTGTTCATCCATAATAGGGCTTTCTTAAAATTCTGTCACCTTATGGCTAAGCTATACTAACTTCCTACATTACAACGCTATCCTGCAACCGTAGGAACATTGTAGTTCGAGAGCAACTCTCACTCGAAGGGCGTAATTCAAGTAGCTCCTTTTCTTATTATCCAAGTAGACCAATTTCTTGTCATGCCAGTGCTCGACACCTGGATCCAATTCTCCATAATAATTAATGTTGTATTTTAACATAAAACAGCTACTTTTATACTCACCTACTTAATAAAATTCCTGGATGCCAGTATCAAGCACTGGCATGATACCCTCCTAGTAGGACAATGTTCGTGCAGCTATGCTTCACGCGCTGGAATGACAAGTCTATGGATAAATCCAAGTAGCCTTTTCTTGTTATCCCAGCAGTTGATACTAGGATCTACTGT
>NZ_JADAKK010000091.1 GCF_020278625.1 Wolbachia endosymbiont of Mansonella ozzardi | reverse complement strand
CCTTTCTTCATACCTTCTTCAAGTTTGCATTCAAGAATAGCTTCCTCTTTGTACAGATCCATTATTCTTTCTTCATGTGCCGTTAGATCTTTTTCATTCCAGTTAAGCCTGTCTAATTCATCATATGCTCTCTTTATTATTGGCGCTTCTCTTGCAATCTTCTTTAGATCTTTTTCAGTGGTTTCTTCTGCATGCTTGAAAAAAAACACCAGCGTTCTACTATGCTTGCTAATTGCTCTACTTTATTTTTAGGAAATTTTGGTAGTTCAATAAACACAAATTGAAAATCTTGTAAGTCATGCTCATTAGTCCCCTCATCTCTTATAGTATGGCTGGATACATAATTGGACTTACCAGGAAATAAAACACAATTTGAAATCGCAATAAAGAAGATCTTCTATAAATTAACATACTTACCAACTTGTCTTGAGTAAACTTTGGCAGCATGATATTGAGCACGTTTTTCAAAACCTTTATCACGAGTGAGCTGCATTTCAACCACAAATCTGTTGTCAACAGAATCCTGACAAAGAACATCAACTACACTTTGTCTCTCAGAGGCAATCTCGGGGTCCAAAATGCTGCTGATAAATTCTATTTCCTGTACAGTATTAACTTTAGTACACCTAGAATATCGTTCAAAAAATGGGTAATAATGTCCTTATTTTTTTTCAGTGCCAAAAATCTTTTTAAACGTTAAGCCTAATTTTGGATCAAGAAACTTTGAAAAAGCCATGAGCAACTAACTTAAAAAGTATTGAAA
>NZ_JADAKK010000035.1 GCF_020278625.1 Wolbachia endosymbiont of Mansonella ozzardi | reverse complement strand
ATTTAGCTTTGTTTTTGCATAAACCGCAGAGAATTTGTACGCAAGTGCTGAACGTGGTGCTTTATGAGTGCTTCCTAGACGATTTTGCAGCATCAAATTATTGACTTTATAGACTATTCCATCGATATCATAATCCAAGTTATAGCGATGATCATAGATCTCGTTATAGAACTTCAGCATTCCACTCAAACTGCTTGTTAAGAACCGATGCTCATTTACGCAAAAGCCAAGTTCTTCAAGTTTCTCTAGTACTTCACTTTGGCTTTTCTCTTTTCCACCAATCAAAGAATAAGCAAAATATCTAAGTGGTCTACTTGCCGTAATGTTCGCATCCAACTGCTTCAAAGAACCAGCAGCCGCATTTCTAGGATTGGCAAACTCATTGTTTTCATTTAACTTCAAAAAGTCGCTGTTGCTAATATATATTTCTCCCCTTACTTCTAGCCTTCCTTGCACACCTTGCAAAAATTTAAGGAAGCCTTTTGTTGTTGCTACATTGTAGGTGACATCTTCTCCTACAAAGCCGTTGCCTCGAGTTGCAGCTTTAACGAACCTTCCATCCTCATAAATTGCAGAAAACGATAGCCCATCAATTTTTAGTTCACATAATATTTCTATTTCATCCTCAATTAAAAACTTCTTTACTTTAGATAAAAATCTCTCCACACTTTCTTCATCATAAGCATTTTCAAGAGAAAGCATGGGTTCTTGATGTTCTACCTTGCAAAATCTCTCATCGGGTGCAGCACCAACACTATTCTGTGTTACATGAATTTCTGGAAGTTGTTCCTTTATCTCAGTTAACTTTCGCTTTAGCTCATCATATTTAGCATCAGTGATTTCCGGCTTGTTTTTTTGGTGGTATAAGACATCATGATAATCTATTTGCATTTTCAATTTAGCAAGTTCTCGTCTTAAATTTTTTAAATTAATCATATACAATCATCTCCCAACACTGGAACTAGTGCACAAATATGGAATCATATTAAATTTTTCGTCAAGCTATGAATTTTCATGAATTTAATGCATAGTAGAGGTAAAGTACTAGAAAATCAATGAAGCCATAGATGATTGAAAGTAGTCAAGAGCGATATACTTATTTGCAACCAGTAGCTAGAATTACTTATTATAACTTTGTAGTACATAAAATTTCATATGGTAATATTAATAACAAATGATGACGGTTTTGAAAGTGAAGGGATAAAATTACTCAAAGAGATCGCGCAAAATTTCGCGTCAGAAATATGGGTAGTGGCACCAGATACTGACAGAAGTGGAGCAGCAAGATCTCTTTACTACCCAATAAGTCAATCTATTAGAGTAAACCAAAATGGTAAAAAGGAATTCAGTGTGTCTGGTACTCCTGCAGATTGTGTTATTATTGCACTGAATAAAATTATGGATAAAAAGCCAGATTTAATACTATCTGGAGTAAATATTGGATCAAACGTTGGAGACGATGTTTGTTATTCAGGAACAATTGGTGCTGTTATGGAAGGCGCTGCAAGATCTATACCTTCTATTGCGCTAAGCCAAGTACATCATAATGGAATAAACTGGCATAATACAAAGGTTTTTGCACCAAAGGTTATTGCTAAACTAATTGAAATTGCCTGGCCTAAAAATATAGCGATGAGTGTAAATCTTCCTGCTGTGGAAAAAGTAAAAGGAATAGAGTTTGTTGAGCAAGGTGAATATAACATTGATGGAGATTTAACCTTTACTGAAAATTCAGATGGCTCTTTAAGTTTAAGCTGGTCTCGAGAACACTCAGGTAGTGGTAGTGTAGGTAAAATCAAAGAGGGATTTATCACTATCACACCAATAAAATTAGATTTTACAGATTATGATACGTTGAATGCCATGAAAAATTCTCACTCAGACAAATTTTTTCCATAGTTAATTGAAAAAACGTTTGCTAATCTTTTATTAGCCGAATAATATGTGGCTATTAGACATAATACCTTCTGTTTCACACCTTTTTAGGTGCGAGTTGGGGTTGTAAATAGGGTTTTAGATTCAAAACTTGGTATCTATTCAGGAACGTGGTTAATTTGCAAATATTGAAACAAAAGCAGTATCATGTAAGTAGCTGACACAAGACTATACAAGCGTTGTGATTTAAGCCTATCACTAGGGCATTATCCAAGTAGCTGACACTGGGGTCCGTGATGCTGCTTTATTAATAAATATTTGAGAAATTTGCCAAATGAGAAAAAAAGGCAAAAGAAACCCAGTTGGTGGCTAGTGATTTATATTAACTTTATAAATTAGCGTTTTTTTATTCTAAACGTCTAATCTAGCTGCTTTTAAGCCTCAACTGATCTAAATTTAAATGTTAAGAGATTTACTAAACAGAAAAAAGGCAAAAGAAACTCCGTTAGCTAGTTATTCACTATCTATCTTTTAAATTGGCATTTTTTTTATTGTCTTAAACGCTTTGACAAACGCATTTTAGCTTATACTAGGTAAAAACCCTTGAAAGTTTATAAAGGCATGAGTGCATATAGTACAAAAAATTAAACAAAAGTACGCCAAGTACATTGAGTTTTTTTATTGTTTAATCTGTATGGACTGAAGCTAAATAATAGCTTCAATGCTATGAATAAGGATGATGGCAAAGGTTGTCAAGTGGTTTTTTCTCATATGCCAAAACCAGTTTGTTACGTGAGAGATCTATTAACTTCCGATTGCTGCCAAACAAGCTATAGCTTACCTATCGATCTCACCAAAAACTATATCGAGCGAACCAATAATTGCTGCAATGTCAGCAAGCATGTGTCCTTTTGACATGAAGTCCAAGGCTTGTAAATGCGCAAAGCCAGGCGCTCTTATTCTGCACCTATAGGGCATATTAGTGCCATCTGAAACTATATATACCCCAAACTCACCTTTTGGTGCCTCAACAGCTGCATAAGCTTCACCTTCTGGTACACGATATCCCTCTGAATAAAGCTTAAAATGGTGAATGAGAGCCTCCATGGACGTTTTCATCTCCGCTCTTGGCGGTGGAGAAATCTTTCTATCTTCAGTTTTTACTGGTCCTTCGGGCATTTTTTCTATACACTGCTTTACCAAACTAACGGATTGCCTAATCTCCTCCATCCTGACCAAGTAACGGTCATAGCAGTCACCATTTTGGCCGATTGGTATATCAAAATCCAATTGGTCGTATATCTCATATGGTTGGCTTTTCCGCAAATCCCAAGCAAGCCCAGCAGCACGCAGCATTGGTCCGCTAAAACCCCAGTCAAGCGCCTGTTTGATCGATATTTCACTGATTCCTACAGTACGTTGTTTCCATATCCTATTTTCTGTCAAAAGCTCATCAACATCATCTATATACTGCGAAAATTGCTCTATGAACTTTGTAATATCCTCAATCAAACCTTCTGGGATATCTGCCGCTACTCCACCTGGCCTAATGTAAGCTGCATGAAATCTTGCACCTGAAGCTCTTTCGTAAAATGCCAATATTTTTTCTCTTTCTTCAAAGAGCCATAAAAGAGGAGTCATTGCTCCAACATCCAGTGCTTGAGAAGAGATATTGAGTAAGTGATTTAGTATTCTGGTCAGTTCACAAAACAAAACACGCAAATACTTTGCTCTGACTGGTACTTCACACTGCAACAATTTCTCTACACACAGTGAATATGCGTGCTCTTGTGACATTGGTGATACATAGTCAAGACGATCAAAATACGGCAAAGCTTGGAGATACGTTTTGTGCTCTATTAACTTTTCAGTGCCACGGTGCAAAAGCCCAATATGGGGATCTGCTCTTTCGATCACTTCACCATCCATTTCCAGTACAAGACGCAACACCCCATGTGCAGCCGGGTGCTGAGGTCCAAAATTCAACACCATTGTTTTTAAATCTGACATATATGATAACTTAAGATATTGAAATTATATAGACTGAAGTACATTAAAAGTCAATTGGAAACCTCTGTTATGCAATTGACATTGGTTGCAAAATTATGCAATAACAAGGGATTATAATAATCTGAAAGAGGAAGTTCATGCCTGGTCAAAAAAAGCTTGCATCATATATATGGCGATAACCATAGGGCCTTAGCTGGGTATTATGTATCGCTTTAGCACTATTGTAGGGGAATTCCATACTCCCGTTCAGAAACGCTTGTGGTGAGCTGGTGCATAAGTAATGCAATGAAAAGGCGATAAGCTAATAAAATAATGTGTATTTTTGGTAATGAAATCTTAGTTAAAAGGGTTTAAATTCACTGTGTATTTTTATTGAAAAAAATGTGTGTAGAGCATAATGTTGACACTGAGTCTTTATTTAAGTTGATTAATCAAGAAAATCAAAAAGAAAAGGAAAGAGTTAAAGAGTTTATTAAGTACTTTTATAATTTTGTCTATAATAGCGACTTAAAGATCAATGATAAATTTCTTCTGTACATTGCAGAAGACGCATACAACTTCATCTTTAAAAAAGAGAGAGAAGAAAGTAAGTTAATGGTAAGCAATGTAAATGATGTACCAGGGGTAGAAGGCAATTTTACTATAATTAAAGTAGCAAATGACGACATGCCTTTTCTGGTTGACTCTATTATTGCCACCATTAAGTCGCATAATTTAACTATATGCTATTACAGCAATAGCATAATTAACATCCAAAGAAAAAGTGGCCTTATTAATGAGATTTGCTATTTAGAAGATGATAATGGTGTCAAGGAATCGGTGATATACGTGGTTATTAAAGGCATAAGTGACAGTTTTGTTGATACACTAAAAGAGTCTCTACACAGAACACTGAAGGCGGTTAATTGCGTTGTAAAAGATTGGCACCTGATGCTGCAGAAGCTTGATGAGGCAAGTCTTTCTATCACCCCAGTACTTAATAATGGGATCCAGGAAAAGGATTTTCTAGCTTGGTTGAAGAATAACAACTTTGTATTTTTAGGTTATCAAGAATACATTACTGATGAAGATGGAAAGTTCGTTCCAAGTGGTAAGGAAAATCTTGGTTTAATGAAAGCAAGTGAAGAGTATAAAAATGTATTGGTTCCTTGTATCGATCTTGATTGTTTATACATATTGAGGTCAGATCTGATTTCAATAGTTCATCGGCGTACGTACATGAATTGTATAGGAGTGAGAGAATTTAATGATCAGGGTAACGTGATAAAGGAACGGAGTTTTTTTGGATTGTTTACCTCTATAGCTGAAGTTCAAGATATTCGAACTATTCCGGTAATAAAAGATAAAATTGAAATAATAGAGAAAAGGGCAGGGTTCATACCAGGTGGCCACAACAATAAGGCTTTAATTTCTATCTTGCAGGCATTCTCTTGTGATGAATTATTCCAGTCCAATGAAGATGAGTTGTTTAAAATTTGTACTTCGATCATGTCTCTTGCAATTAGACCAAGAGTCAAATTGTTTTTAAGAAAGGTGGGGGACTTTATCAGTTGCGTAGTGTTGATACCGATGCGTTATGCTAGTGCCAGGTTAATGTTCAAGATACGTGACATATTGAAGGATGAAATAAATGCAAAAGGTGCAGATATTTATAACCATCACATTATAAACGAATATGACTTGATGAAGTTGCATGTAGTGCTAAAGGCTGAAGGTGCTAGTGTTCTTGATGATGAAGTTCTGCGTATCGAAAACAAATTGAGAAACATTACAGAAAAGTGGGAAGATCGTTTTATAGATAACCTATATAATACCTTCGGTACTATTGAGGATGTATTTGTCCGTTATTGCAAGGCATTTCCGGTAAGCTATCAAGAAAGTTTCGAACCCAACGACGCATATTACGATATGAAGAAATTGGAGATAGTGAGGAGAAAGAGAGTGAGTGAGGTCGATTTAAGACTTACTCGTGACAATCTCAATTACCAATTAAAGGTTTATACTCCAAGTAATGGCGGCCTTGAATTATCAAAGATATTGAGAATTACTAAAAATTTGGGGGCGAAAATTCTATCTCATAATGGCTATTACATAGAAATTAATGGTGGAATATGGATACACCATTTTGTTTTGTCGAGGGTCGATAAGCTAATAGACAACATTACCCTGAAAGAGCAGTTTGAGATAACGCTTGCAAAAGTGTTTAGAAGAGAAATTAAAAATGACTATTTCAACAGTTTGATCATTATTGCTGGGCTGGAGTGGAAAGAGGTGCTTCTAATTAGAACGCTAAGTGCTTACCTAAAGCAAACGTCATTTAAATACAACCCAGAATATGTTCAAAAAGTGGTTTCAGAGTATCCAAAGATAGTGAGGTATTTGGTACAATTATTTCATGCAAGATTTGATCCTAGTATAGATATTGATAGAGCAGAAACTACAGACATCTTCAGAGAGAAAATTGAGGAGCTTCTAAAAGAGATCAGCAATGTTTCACATGATTACGTTATACGTTCGATATTTAACTTGATAATGGCTATTTTAAGGACCAGTTATTATCAAGATGATAAACCATATTTATCTACAAAATTTGATTCAAGTAAAATAAATGGTTTGCCTGATCCGCGTCCATATCGTGAGTTGTACGTGTATTCGAACCTTTTTGAGGGAATACATTTAAGAGGAGGAAAACTAGCGCGTGGTGGTTTAAGGTGGTCGGATAGGACGGAAGATTTTCGTACTGAAGTTTTGGGACTCATGAAAGCTCAGATGACGAAAAACGCGGTGATAGTCCCTGTTGGTGCAAAGGGTGGGTTTATAATAAAGAAAGTTTATAGGGATAAAAATATCTTAAGAGAGAAAGGTGTTGAGTGCTATAAGAATTTTATCAGAGGAATGCTTGATATTACTGATAATGTAGTTGATGGTAAAATAATTCCACCAGAAAATGTGATCAGGTATGACGAAGATGATCCATACCTAGTAGTTGCAGCAGATAAAGGCACTGCTTCATTTTCTGATTATGCAAACCAAATAGCTTCTGAGTATAATTTTTGGCTTGGCGATGCATTTGCATCTGGCGGATCAGCAGGTTACGACCACAAAAAGATGGGTATTACAGCAAGAGGTGCGTGGATTGCAGCACAAAGGCATTTTTGGAGAATGAATAGGGATATTTATCAAGATATAACTGTTATTGGAATTGGAGATATGGCTGGCGATCTGTTTGGAAATGGCATGCTGCTTTCAAAAAATATGCGTTTAATCGGCGCGTTCAACCATATGCATATTTTTGTTGACCCAAGTCCTGATACAGAAAAGAGTTTCACAGAACGTAAACGTCTCTTTGAGTTGCCATTTTCAACTTGGATGGATTATAGCAAAGATTTGATTTCTGAGGGTGGTGGGGTATTTGAACGCAGTAGCAAGCAATTAAACATTTCTCAAGAAATAAAAAGATGTTTCGACATAACAGAAGATACGTTATCTCCAAACGACTTGATACGATATCTGTTGAAAGCAAGAGTGGATTTTATATGGAATGGAGGAATTGGTACGTTTGTCAAAGCGAAAAATGAAAGCCATGATATGGTAGGTGACAAAGCAAATGATGAGTTAAGAGTAAATGGTGAGAATATTAGAGCTTCTATGTTCATAGAGGGTGGTAATCTCGGTTGCACGCAGTTTGGAAGAATAGAGTATGCAGAGAAGGGTGGATATATCAATGCGGATTTTGTTGATAATTCGGCGGGAGTAATATGTTCTGATTTGGAAGTTAACATCAAAATTGCATTTGTTTCGATTATGAAAGGAGGGGGCATTTCCTTAGAAAAAAGGAACGAAATACTGGCTAGTATGGTAGACGAAGTTGCATCTAAGGTACTTGAGGATCATAACAGGATTGAAACAAAAGCATTACTTCTTGAGTGCTTGCAAGCTAAGGAAAGGCTAGAACAGCATCACAGATTATTACTCAGCTTGGAGAGATCTGGGTTGCTAAAACGAAGTGTGGAATTTCTTCCAGCTGATGAGGAAATAGCGAGAATGTTGACTGGAGCAGAGGGTTTTAGTTCTCCTCAGCTTTCTGTCCTGATATCTTACGCTAGAACAGCAATAGAAAATGAAATTATACATTCCAGCTTGCCTGAAAAAGATTCCTTGTGTCGTGATTACTTGCTAAACTACTTTCCACAAAAAATGATAACAGAGTTTAAGGATTACATATTGAAACACCAACTTCGCAGAGAAATTATCTCCACTTGCATTGCAAACGATGTAGTGAATAGGATGGGGTGTATATTTATTAATAATCTAGTTAAAAATACTGGAATCAAAGTGCATGAAGCAGTTAATGTTTATATTGTTGTTAACCGTTTATATAGTTTAAATAACCTGTGGCAGAAAATTGATGAATTGGATGGCAAGATTGATGTTAACTCGTACTTGCAAATAGTGAGAAATGTGCAAAAGTTTATTGGTAGAGTATCATTTTGGTTAGTAGAAAATCTCAGCAAACTTGGCTCTATAGAGCTAGATGATGTCACAAAATTTAAGGATGCAATTGAGACTTTAGGCCAGAACCTAACTGATGTTTTAGATGAACATCTATTGAAGGTCTATCACCATGGGTTTGCTTCTTTAGTGGAACTTAATATAAATAAAGATCTAGCAAAAAGAGTTGCTGATCTGTGCATTTTGGCCTATGCACTGGACGTTATATCCATTTCTGGGCAGACATCTTTACCTATTCTTGACACTGGTAAAATATACTTTGAGTTAAAGTCGCTACTGAGATTCGATCTGATTAGAACAATTGCTATCAAGATAAAAAGTCATTCTTCTTATTGGAACCGCAGCTTAATTAATGATTTATTGGATGATTTAAGCAATTATCATCATAAGCTAACTGTCAAAGTTATAAAATCCACCAGTAACTGTGAAGATAAAGTTCAAACCTGGGCTTGTAATGATACGGATTGCATAGAACGTTACAATAGTTTCTTAGATGAAATGGTTGCTTCTAAGCTTGATTTAAGTAAATTAATATTTATGATAAGAAGAATTGAAGTACTTGCTTCGTAGGAAAAATGTTCAACATAGGTCTTTCAGAAATTTTAATTGTAGCACTAGTGAGTATAGTTGTTCTCGATAAGAATAAGATACCTACGTTTATTGACCTTATTAGGAATATACATAGGTATTTTATGATTGCAAAGTCGAGAGTTAAGAAGTTGTTAAAAGATGCCGGAATCGAAGATTTGTATAAAGAGTATAGTGTCGAGAAGGTAAATTATATAGTTGGTAAAGATGGTAAGTTTTATCCTAGTTACAATATAGATAGTACATCTAAAGGTAATGACAGCGAAGATTCTGGTAGTAGATGATGTACTATCTAATGTTAAGCTTTTAGAAGCTCGACTAAAAGCGGAGTACTATACAGTTATTGTAGCTCATGATGGTAAAGAAGCTGTAGATTTGGTAGCAAAGCAGCAGCCAGATATTATATTACTCGATATCATGATGCCGAAAATAAATGGCTTTGAAGTTTGTAAGAGCCTAAAGAGTAATCCCTTAACAACCCATATTCCAATAATTATGGTGACTGCGCTACATGACACTCACGATAGAGTACAGGGCATTAATGCTGGCGCAGATGACTTTCTAACTAAACCAATAGATGAAACTGCCCTGTCTGCAAGAATCAGATCCCTCACGCGTTTGAAGATGGTAATAGATGAGTTGCGTTTGAGAGGAGAAACTAACGCTGAGATTGGTGGGGTAACAGGAAGCAGTATCATGGATTATTCCAACCAGATTTTTAATGCTAACATACTTGTTGTGGATGAGGATGTCTTTCAAGCAGAACAGATATATAATGTACTGAGTCAACGTTTTTGTTCAATTAAAGTGCTAAATGATCCAACTGAGGCATTGAAAATTGGTATTGAGGATAACTACGACCTGATTATTTCCGACATGCAATTTTCGCAAACTGATGGCCTACGTTTGTGTTCTGAGTTTCGCAGTAAAGTGGAAACACGTTACACGCCAATTCTGATTCTCTCTGAGGATTATGATAAAAACAATTTAGTAAAAGCGCTTAACGTAGGTGCTAACGATTACTTAACAGTACCGCTGGACGAGAGTGAGTTAATAGCAAGAGTTAATTTACAAGTGAAACGTAAGAGGTATCAAGATGCCTTGAGAATGAACTTGTTCAATAATGCAGAAATGTCTATAAAGGATCCGTTAACTAACTGCTACAACAGAAGATATTTTGATACGCACTTGAAAAACATTGTTAAAGATTCTGTAGAGAAGGATAGAAGATTATCTCTTATGATACTTGATATAGACTATTTTAAGGTAGTAAATGACGATTTTGGGCATAGTGCTGGGGATGAGCTTTTAAAGCAAATGCAGAAGAGAATCTCTGAAAATATCAGAGTGACGGATTTGCTAGCTAGGTTTGGTGGTGAGGAATTTGTTGTTGTAATGCCAGATACCAATATATCAGATGCATACACTGTTGCAGAGAGAATACGTGAAATTATCGCTACAGAAACTTTTGCGCTCTCAGGCGAAAACACGACTCATAGTGTGACTGTGAGCATTGGAGTTGCAGAAATGCAAAAATCTGATCTTAATAACATTAAAAAATTTATAGTACGTGCTGACAGATACCTATATAAAGCAAAAAATGATGGCAGAAATAGAGTAGTTACTGGCTAACTAAGATTGTAACAGCATAAAAATTACCATCAGTTCAAACTCACAATTTCAAAAAAAGTTGTTGTAGTCGAAAATATTTGTGCTATAGGTAGTAAGTTTACATAATCTAGTTACAATTAATTGTAAACTTAAAGAACTAGTGTTATTTGGAGGGTTTATGGCTTAAGACAATAGTAATCTACTAGGGCCCATTATAATAGCAGTATTGGTATAGGATTCTTTGCTACAGCAGGAGCAGTACCAGAGGCTGCGTGAGTGATGGTGTTACTAGGGGTAGGAACGGAAATAGTGGTAGCTGATGCGGATGCTAGGAACGAAGGTTTACGAACAAGCAGGGCTGGACCGGGGGCTTTTTACGAATCGCAAAGAAGGGAGGCTCATGGTGGGGAGGGATTATGATAATAGTGATGATGACTGTTCAATACAATTTTATCAGAGACAACAGAAGACGTATTTACATTTATCGCAACTTATATCAAATAATTTTCAAGATGCATTGATTGAACCAATAAAACAAGGTCTCTACTTGCCTTCTTTTAAAACAAGGAATGTTAAAATTAACGGTAAGTGTACTGCTACCACTTGTAGGTTATCTCAGGCTTTACTATCACAAAGCGGTGGATCATTTTTGAGCAACTTAAAGACTTCCGCAGAAATTTACGAGCGTATAGTACAGGGTAAGCAGGTATTTAAAGAGGAAAGAAACAGAGGTTTTTGCTTTTAGTAAACTGCTTAATAAATTTGAGAGACAGTTAGATTTTTCTACGAATAGCCTGCCTTTAAACTTATTTCATGCTCAGAGCTATAAAACGCTTGGTGATTTATCAAACTATATAGCTGGAATTAAAGGCAATTTTTTGCCATTCACTTGGTAATAAGTAATCACGTTGTTGAGATTTACAGAATAGATGATAATTATACTTATTTTAACAGTAACGCAGCGTTTATTTCTGAATTAAAAAGTGTCGATCAGTTTATAAGATTGTAGAAAAAGTAATAAGATCTGCTGGCTATAAAGTAAAGAAAGAAGGTTTGCTTATTAAACACTTTGATGTCAATAAGGCTAATAATCTACTGCCCAGTGAAGACAAACAAATTCTAGCAAAAGAAATTAAAACAGAACATCAACTTCTGGCAGAACAAGATATAAAGAGCTTGGTCTTATTAAGATTAATGGTCAAGAACTACCCAGGGTACAGTTATATGGCTCTGGAACTAAAATTCATGTAGAAGGTAGCGTACCTGTACTTATTAATGTTAATATGAATCTAAGTAGCAAAAAATTCCAAGATCATCTAGATAAAAAAGAAATAAGTATGACAGCTAGAGAATATCTTGGTCACTTGAAAAGTAGCAAGAATGTGGAGGAAGTAATGCAAGCAACCAAGGTAATTCCTTTTGAAGGCTCAAGTGGTAAAATTAGAGATGCGGAGGAAACGCGCAAGACATGTAATAAGCCTTAACCTTATTTAAGTGGTATAATAATAAGTGGTCAACCAGTGAGAACAAGGGCGCTAGGGAGCTGATGCTAGCTGAAATGACACCTTCTCCTGTCACTCCACAGCTTCCTCTGTCACTCAAGTAGTCTTTTCTTGTCATCCAAAGTAGATGACACTTGTATCTGGGATCTAATGTTACTTTATGACAGTGCCATGAAAGTGGTTCCCTCCTATCATTCCAGCGCGTGATGCACAGCTGTACGAATATTAATTATAGAAAGGAAAAAA
>NZ_JADAKK010000034.1:5656-12380 GCF_020278625.1 Wolbachia endosymbiont of Mansonella ozzardi | reverse complement strand
TTACATTTTCAACTCTTGTACATAATCGATCGTCTATTGAGGTTTCCGGTAGTTACTCTGAAAGAGTTAGTGAAGAAGTTTTTTGCAACGCGCAAGACTGGAAAACACAAATTGAAAATTTAAGAGAAACCCTAAAAAAAGAATTAACACAAGAATTGCGAAAGCACTTAGAAGAGCTAAGAAGTAAACGAACCCAATCGACAAATGAACCTAACAGTAGTTCAAAGTCCGATCTTGGTAAGCAACAAGATAAAGAGAAAAAAGTACGTGAGAAAAATGAATTGTTAAAATCACAACAAATAACGAAAGAGCTTGAAAAGAAAAATACAAAATTAGAAAAAGAACTCTCTGAACAAGAAGAAACAGATGAACGGCAGGAAAAATTAACGGCAGCTCAAGTGAATTTTTATATTATGTATTAGAGTCCTTTAAGCTGGGAGAAAAAGATAATAAAGAAAAAAAGGTGAGGCGACGTTGCAGAATCTTGACAACAAGATAATAATCCACTGGAAAGACAGTTCCCAGACAATTTGCAATATAATATTAAAAAACAGGGTAATCTTCCTAGTACAAACATTGATTTTGTAAACAAAAATATTCAAGCAGCATGGGAAATGGTGCGGGGGTAAGCCACTATAGATCATTCAACAGTGACCTTAAATATCAAAAGTGGTGAGGAAAAATTGAGGCTAGATACTTATATCGCCGAAAAGTGCAATATATCACGCAGTAAAGTCCAGAGATTGATACAAGATGAGCAAGTGAAATTACTCGGCATGCCTATAACTAATAACGATCACTTGGTAAAACTAGGTGAGGAGTATGTGGTACTTCTTACTTCCAATAGCGAATCCACATCAATTAAGCCTAGTCACGACATAAAACTTGATATTATTTATGAAGATGAGGACATTATGGTTCTCAATAAACAAAGTGGATTAACAGTGCATCCAGGCGCCGGGACAAACAATGATACGCTCTTGAACGCAGTTATTGCTCACCTTGGTAAAATTCCATATACCCACGTAAGACCAGGAATTGTTCATAGACTCGATAAAGATACTAGCGGGCTGATGGTAATTGCAAAAAATGAAGAAGCCCATAGTTTTTTGTCTGAATTACTGTCAAATCGCAAGATAAAACGGGAATATTTAGCAGTAGTTTGGGGAATATTATCTTCTAATCAGGGAACGATAAAAACTAATATTGCTCCAAAACGTAGCAATAAAGAAATGATGTGTGTAGCAAGCACCACAGGAAAACTGGCAATTACCCATTATTCGGTGCAGAAAGTTGTAGGACAAGTAAGCTTAGTCAAGTGCGTTTTAAAAACGGGCAGAACACACCAAATTCGAGTACATATGAGTCACATGGGACATTCTATTGTTGGTGACCAAGTCTACGGAAAAGATAGTAGTAAAAGTGTAAAATACGCTAAAAGTTCTGATTTTATCTGTAACTTCAATAGACAAGCATTACATGCCTATAAGCTAGGGTTATATCACCCAAAGAGCAAGAAATATATGGACTTTTGCTCTGATTTACCGCAAGACATGAGAACTTTAATTGATGAGTTTGAAGAAATAACAAATTATAGAAACAAAAAAAACTACTTGACAACCTTTTCCGTCATCCTCATCATGGTAATGAGGCTATTTGTTTAACTTTCCAATCTTGTACGGTTAAAATGACAAGGAGGCTTGTATTTGGTGTACTATTGTTTAATTTTTTGCACTATGCGTATTTCATCTCTCTTTAAAACTTCGAAGTTTTTACCTCTAAAAGCTGAAACGCGCTTATAAGTCGTTTAAGACATCACCCAATGCCGGATTTTAAAATAGAGAAGTGACTAGTTTTTTTGCCTTTTTCTCTACTTGGCAAATTTCTCAACATTTAGGCTAAAGTTAGTTACAGTTTAAGAGCAGCTAATACCAACCCTTGTAGGTTAAGCTATACTGGAAATTACTGGCAGTGAATCTTATTTGAGTGGTAAGACGTTGCTTCTTGAAGTTGTTTAATTTCAACTTGAGTAAGACCAGTGGGTTTAGCTATCAAGTTGATAGATGCACCAGCTTTAAGTAGGTTTTTTGCCACTTCGGTTTTTCCTTTCTCAATACCGACTTCAACACCTTCATCAAGCTTTTGGTTAAAACAGGATAAATTATCATCTTCACGTTTCTTATCTTGATCATACGTAAAACGCTCTTCTCCACTTCAATTGTATTGGTTCAACTCATCATAAGCCCTGACGGTAATCTTATCACTTCATACTATTTTCTCAGATCCTATTCACTAGTTTCACTTGCATATAAAAAAATAGCACCATTTTTCAACTACACTTTCTAATTGATCCTCTTTTGTTTTTGGAAATTCCGGTAGTTCCATAAAAGCAAAGCTAAAATCCTTTAGATCATGTTCGAAGGTTTTCTTATCGAGAGCAGCGTGATCAGATTCTCACTCTGGTTTATCAGGAAATAGAACAAAATCAGTGATGGCAATAAAGATAACTCCTTTGAGATCCTCTTGAGATCGTGCACCTATGTTAGCTTGGCTTGAATAAGCTTTAGCAGCATAGTGTTGGGCGCGTTTTTCAAAGCCAGTGGTTCTAGCAACCTGCATTTCGCAAATAAATTGCACACCTGTGGAATCTCTACGGAGTATATCGACAATATTCTCTTTATTTAGCAGCAATCCCTGGGTCTTGAATAGGACTTAGAAAAGATACACCTAAAGGCATAGTTGTTTTTTTTGGATTAGAAACTTTGACAAAACCATGAGAAATCCACTTAAAAAGTATTAATAATTATACACTATTTTTTGCAGATATTCAATCCTTTTGTGTCTGAATTTTTAAGCCTCGGATGTGTTGATCAAAAAAATGACCTATGCAGACGGCCTTAGAATAGTACTTGATACTTTTAACGCCCTTTATATTCTTTTTATAAAGCGCCTTAAAACCCCGGACCATGAGCTTAGCAGCTGTAATAGATATCAAAGATACCTATTTTTGGTGTGGGAAGCTAATCTCCTAACAAAAGTATGAGCGCGAAAACTCAATTACGATTATCTACCATAGTGAGGACAGGTTTATTAACCCCCTACATTCCACATTACAAAGATCTTGAAACTCAATATCAACATGTTTTAGTGGCAAATTTACGTCAAAGCTATATCCTGTGTTTGGCAACTTTGTTCATTATCCTGGGTTTGGCTATCCAAAGCTTGTGATACTTAGCAATATTGTCGGGTTGTGTAATATCAAATACGATGCAAAATTTACACGAAGCATTTCATGATCATGTATGCAGTATACAGAAGCAATATCGTTCTATTATGGTGTTAAATTGAGAAATACCTGATTCATCATTTTTTCAACGAGATGTACCTATTATTGGTGTAGATGGCAGAACAAATAGAATAGGCTTTCATCAAATTGGTGTACAACCTGATCTTGTAATGGGAGATTTGGATAGCGTAAATCCGAGTTTACGCGCTAGTTTGAATACAATATGCCTGCCTGACCAAGATTACTGCGATTTTTCCAAGGCAATAGCCCGCTTAAAAATAATGAAGTTACTGACGTTGATAATAACGGGTATTACCGGAGGAGCAATTGACTACATACTACAGAATATCAACATTTTTCTAAGCACGGGGAGTATTTTTTATACATCTGCACCTTCTATGGTAGACTACACCTTGGAAAAAAGTATTACCTATTTTTCTTTGCCGAAAAATACTAAAATATCTTTGCTTGGCATACCGAGAGCTCAAATATAAAGGACTAAAGTGGGAACTATCTCTTGATGAGCTTTCTTTTCCAGAAAAGAATTCTTACTTTAATTGAAGTCTAAGCGATAAGGTATCTATAGAAGTGCATAGCGGTATATGTCTAGCAACGGTGTATTCAGAAGCAGTAGATGATACCGGAGCATCTTAAGTTAAGAAGCGAAGGTTAGAAGGGTCAATCCTCAATTGCTATGAACATGCTGATTAACTTCACGCTTTCCAAATGGCTATCTACTTTTAATTTCTTCCCTAAACTTTGTTTTATTTTTGCTTCGAATTTAAATTCGAACTTTTCGCAGAATTTCTGAAAATACTCTTTCTTTTACAATATCAAACAAACTCTTGTCACTATCTTGATAGCTTTTTAGCTTCTTGGAAATAGTAAGTGATAATTTATCTTTTTTATAAGAACATATATTGGTATTTCTAAGTCAGACTGATTTTCACATTATTTTGATCGGTACAATCAATCTTCATTACTCCCCAGGGCTTCCCGGCATGAATGAATACTGAGCCTGAGTGAGTGTAGATCCGTATATGTAGCAGCTTCATACCCTGCTTGATTACAATTAGTAACTAGCTTTTCTAGAATAGAGTCACTTGGGACTGCTGCTCCAACACACTCAAACATTCCCTTAAAAACTTCTTTTGCAAATGGGCGATAATTATTATTTTCATGTACTTTTGCTTTTAATAAATAAACTTGCTCTTCGCTACTGTAAGACTTTTTCCATATATATTAATTTCTTTAGCAGTTAGACTTTGCTTAAATTCTTTCCATGCATATTGCTTCCAAGCTTTTTCCATCAATTTGCGAATTGAAGTTTCTTCTATACTTTTTCCATTGATAACAAAATCCATCCTTCAAAAATCTTTATGCATCGTTTCGCAGGAGCTTGCTCCTTTGTTATCTTTTCTGCAGCTCTTAGTTTGCTGAAATCGAATTCTTTGGCTTGGGCTTTCAATGTAGCTATTGGATTTTTCTTTGCCTCTGCCATAACATTTTTCTCTGTTAATGCTCTATAATTAATTATACCATAGAAATTGCTAATAATTCGATAACGGTACCTGCTGTGTAGACTAAGTTTTTTTTTTGGTTAATATAGATGTACGGTAAAAGAAATCTATGACGAAAGAGTCACTAGTTAAAACTGATATAGCGCAAGTTGAGAATAAGAAAGCAGTAAAAGGCTTTTTTAAAATGCTAGGCGAAGTGGCAGATGCTGTAAGATCGTGGATTGGCAATATCAACCCCGATTTAAGCAGTAGCCGCGATATCGATAGCTTAGTCTTGAAGATGCACGAGTGCTTAAGCCCAAGGGGAGGGGAGGTCTCAGCACGTAAGAACACCGTATCTCTTGGTAATCTGTATTTAAGTTTATCGGAGAAGGGTAAAATAAAATTTCTGCAGACCATGGCAGAAAAATTTAGTCTGAACAAAGCGGAAGTAGGTGAAAAAATAAAAGAATACAGGGAAAATCAGAATCCCGAGTTAGACTATAAATTTGAACAGGACTTGACAAAAGTCCTTGAATCACCACGTTCTAAAATATTGAAGCAATTTATTTCTTTGCCGGAAGGCCTTAAGTTTATTGTCGATATGCGCTCTGACATGCTTAAGTTAAAGAACCAATATAAAGGGCTCAATCGACTAGAAAGTGAATTAAAAAGCATACTTCTCTCCTGGGTTGACGTTGATCTACTCGACCTTCGTCAAATTACCTGGGATTCACCTGCATCGTTGTTAGAAAAACTTATAAAATATGAAGCTGTGCATAAAATTTCTTCTTGGGGTGACTTAAAAAACAGGCTGGATTCTGATCGTCTATGTTTTGCCTTTTTTCATTACAAAATACCAAATGAACCTCTAATTTTTGTAGAAGTTGCATTGGTAAACAAAATTGCAGATAGCATTCAACACCTTTTAGATGAGTCGGTACCTTCAAGTGATCCAAGCAATGCAAGCACTGCCATATTCTATTCAATATCAAATACTCAAGCAGGGTTGTCTGGAATCAGCTTGGGTAACTTTTTGATCAAAAGGGTTGTAGAAAAACTATCGCAGGAATTTAAAAGTATAAAAACATACGCAACGCTTTCCCCAATACCTAGCTTTACAAAATGGCTGAAAGAAAGTTTAAGCCAAGATATTACTTTATTGAGCAAATTGAATATAAAGCAATCTAGCGCAGAAATTTTAGAAAGCATAGAGCAATTAAAAACCAACAGTGAATGGGAAAAACAATGCTTGCTGAAGCTTTGTGCACACTACTTGCTGAAGATTAAAAACAGTAGTGGCAGTGCTTACGATCCGGTAGCACATTTTCATTTAAGCAATGGTGCATCAATAAAACAGCTGAACTGGATGGCAGATACCTCTGAAAAGGGCATTAGTCAGTCAGCTGGAATGATGGTGAATTACCTATATGAATTGTCTAAAATAGATAATAACCATGAGAGCTATATGGTTAATAAAGTGGTTTCTCACTCGAAGCAGGTACTATCTGTATTAAAGGGGAAGTAAGTAATTGTCCTTGCAGCACTTCGAATGTAAAATAGTTCTCTTAATATGTTGAATAACCATCAATGGATAATATAAGAAATTTTGCAATAATAGCACATATAGATCATGGAAAGTCAACTCTTGCTGACCGCTTGATAGAAGAATGTAATGGTCTTGAAGCAAGAGAAATGACCAATCAAGTGCTTGATTCAATGGAAATAGAACGTGAACGTGGAATTACAATCAAAGCACAGACAGCAAGGCTTAACTACACTGCAAATGATGGAAATCAATATTGCTTGAACCTTATGGATACCCCAGGTCATGTTGATTTTTCATATGAGGTGAGTCGAAGCTTGGCTGCATGCGAAGGTTCGCTTTTAGTGGTAGATAGCAGCCAGGGAGTTGAGGCTCAAACTCTTGCAAATGTGT
>NZ_JADAKK010000034.1:0-5646 GCF_020278625.1 Wolbachia endosymbiont of Mansonella ozzardi | reverse complement strand
CACTTGATTGGTCATTTCTCTTGCTGACCGCTTGATAGAAGAATGTAATGGTCTTGATGCAAGTGAGTCAGTTTTAATATCGGCAAAGACTGGACTTGGAGTAAGGGATGTACTCGAAGCAATAGTGACGAAACTTCCAGCTCCACAGGGTAATGCAAACGCTTCACTGCAAGCAATTTTGGTTGATAGTTGGTATGATCCTTACCTAGGGGTAGTGATTTTAGTGCGAGTTAAAAATGGAGTACTAGAAAAAGGCATGAAGATTGTTATGATGTCCAACAATGCTACATACCAGGTGGATAATATCGGTATTTTTACTCCTAAAAAGGTAATGACGGGTAAACTTTCAGCAGGTGGAGTTGGCTTTATAACTGCTTCAATGAAAGAAGTGAAGGACTGTAGGGTAGGGGATACTATCACTGAGGAAAAGAGACCTTGTAGTGAAGCACTGCCTGGATTTAAAGAAGTGCACCCTGTGGTATTCTGTAGCATTTTTCCCAACAAAGCAGATGACTTTAAATATTTAAGAGAAGCACTGGAAAAACTACATTTAAATGATGCAAGTTTTACCTTTGAAGCTGAAACATCGAATGCACTCGGCTATGGATTTCGTTGTGGTTTCTTAGGGATGCTACATCTTGAAGTTATCCAAGAGAGGCTTGAGAGAGAGTTTGATTTAGACCTAACAGTAACCGCGCCGAGTGTCATATATAGGGTTACAACACGAAGTGGTGAAATTCTGAACATTCATAATCCAAGTGATATGCCAGATCTTACAAAAGTTAAGATGGTAGAAGAGCCATGGATTACCGCAACCATAATGGTGCCTGATCAATATTTAGGAGAAATTCTATCTCTGTGTGAAGAAAGAAGAGGAGAGAAAAAAGATTTATCTTACGTTGGCAGCACAACAACAGCACTGATAAAGTATAAGTTACCGCTATCTGAGGTTGTTTTTGACTTTTACGATAGGCTAAAATCAATTTCTAAGGGATACGCGAGTTTGGATTGGGAAATTTCCGATTATCAGGAAAGTCAGATAGATAAATTGAGCTTTTCAGTTAATGGAGAGCCTGTTGATGCATTGGCATGCATTGTTCATAAAAGTAGGGCAGAAAAAAGGGGGCGCGAAATATGTGCGCGTTTGAAGGATTTGATACCACGTCAGCAATATAAGATTGCAATTCAAGCAGCAGTGAGTAGCAAAATTATTGCCAGGAAAACGATTAATCCATACAGAAAGGATGTGACAGCTAAACTCTATGGTGGGGATGTAACGCGAAGAATGAAGCTTTTAGAAAAGCAAAAGAAAGGTAAGAAAAGATTGTGCTCTATAGGAAATGTCAATATTCCGCATAATGCTTTTATTCAAGCTTTAAAGATAAATGACTAGTAGTGTCTACTTTCATGATATCCTCCTGGTAGGTTCGAGTTATAATGTTCGTACAGCTATGCAACTTACTTAAAAGATTTGCTCAATGGTAAAATTTGTCCTGACACACTACAATCTTCAGAAGCTAGCTCTACAAATTTGCTTGTTAGTTTATCAGGTAGCACTAATTCAGGTGTATCCTTTCCAGGAAACGCTTGCTTGTACATTTCGCTGTCAACAGGTCCTTCTGGATATACAGCATTTATACACAACTTTGTATGTTTTGTCTCAGATGCATATATCTTTACCATGATTTCTAGTGCAGCTTTACTTGCAGCATAAGGTACCCAATATGGATAAGAAGAAGGAGAAAGTGTTACTTCTGAAGTCATGAATATCACTCTTCCAGAATTAGATTTTTTCAGCATTGGATCTAAATTTTTTAGCAAGTACCAATTGGCAGTAAAATTTGTATTCATTACATTCTGTAACTCCTCAAGCTCACAATCATGAACGGGGTCTAATTTACCTAAAATTCCAGTACACGCAACTAATATATCAAGTGCTACAGACTCTGATAATTTTAGGCTTTCTATCATGTTTGTTAGTATCTTTACGTTTTCAAAGTCCAAAAGATCAAGTTGAATTAGCTTAACAGAGCCTTCTTTGAACTCTTCAAATTCTTCAATTTCATTGTACAGTGGCTTAAGGTGATCAATAGATCTTGAAATTAAGATTACACACGCACCTTCTTTTATAAACCTTTTTGCAACAGCAGACCCAATTGCACCTGAGGCCCCGGTAATTAAAGCTATTTTGCCTTTTAACTTACCCATTATTTCTCCTTAGCGAGACTCATTAAAACATTTTAGCTGAAAATTAAACTTTGCTCCATATATAAAAATTAAACTCACCATATAAAAAAATAGTAATGACACTACCACACCACCCAAACTTCCGTATATTAAGTCCAATTGGCCAAAGGAAGCTTTTAAGTATTGTTTGAAAGCTGAAGCAGAAGCTGTCCAAAGCATAACAGCTACACAAGATCCAGGAAATACATCTGACATATTTTGTTTTACGCTGGGCAGCATAAAGTATAGCCAGGAAACCATTACGAAGAGTACAAATTCGATGAGAAGACATTTAGTATAACTTAGCCTATGATAGGAAAAATCAATCAGCATTGGCACTAATGTGGAGAACACTATAGTCAGAGTTATAATGAGCGTAATTACCAAAAATTGTAATATGCTGAGCACCCTTCTCAATATATAAGGTGGAGAAACTGGAACCTTGTATGCCTTATTCAATATTGTTCTCAGCCCTTCAATCGCTGACGAGGCTGTCCAAACAGCACCCACAATTGCCAAAGTCAATAAACTCTGTGGCGGACCAGATATTATCTCTCTAATACGCGGCATTAAGGATGCTAAAATATCCTGTGGCATGTGATCAATTATAAATGCCCAACCGATGTTATATTGGTCTAGGAAATTTGCAAATGTTGACGCTAAAGCTATTAAAACGATGAGAAAAGGAAATATTGACAACAGGATTAAAAATGATAAATATCCCGCATGTTCCATTCCATCGTTATAAATTGTGTCAATTAAAGCACAGTAAAGACAATAAATAATGCTGTAAAACTTCTGCAGTAACTTATTCACTATATATATAAATAAACCAAGTAAGATATTCTAAATGAAATAAAATATATTTTTAAACAAAACCTTCTAATGAAAATGAGAATTGTCATATTTTTGCTGCCCTGGTCACTTTTTAAACAACACAAGATGATTTATGTCACTTCACTAGCCATAGAAACGAACAGAAAACTACTTGACAAATCTCATCACCCCCCTTATTATAATACTGAAGCTATTATTTATCTTCAGTCCGTATATATTAAGCGACAAAAAACTCAATATACTTGGTGTTTCATGTTTAATTTTTTGTACTATGTACTTCATATCTTTATAAACTTATAAAGTTAATATAAATAACTAGCCACCAACTGGGTTTCTTTTGCCTTTTTTTATTTGATAAGTTTCTTAATATTGATAGCTAAGGAAATTTAGGTTACATAAAATGCTGCAATTTATGAACTGAGTAGAAGAGCGTCCATGCCAGTGCATGAACTCAAATAAAGTAAGCATTTTTGAGCACTAATCTGGTGGCTGTGTTTTTCATATTTTACATAATGTATATTATGTAATTTATAATACCAAGAAAACTATTTCCCAACCTTTTAGGCAGCTAAACTATTCTCCTCTGTTAAATAAGAATAAGTTGCCTATACAGAAATAGATTGGTAATATTTCAAGCCTGCCAAGCAGCATTAAAAATGACAGAAATAGTTTTTCTCCACTGCTGAAGAAGGAATAATTACCCGAAGAACCGATTGATTAAGTTACTGAACCCTGGACCAGAGTTTGTAAGCGTCGCAGAGACTGCACTAATGCTAGTTATAAAGTCCATATTGCCTAATATTGCCTAAGTAGGACATCACTATTGATGATATAGTGAACGTTAATATGTAAATTGCAAAAAATGTAAATGTAGAGTGAACTTCATCATCTTCTAAAATTTTACCATTAAATTTCACCATATCACCTGCATTAGGATCTATAAAAGGCGAAATCGATTTCCTATAGACCTTAAAAAAACAATCAAACGGAAGGTTTTGATCCCACCACTTGCAGAACCTCCACATCCACCAAAAAGGTTAGAAAAAAAGCTAACTATCAAGATAGAATGAAATAGCTGCAAATAGGGATAAAAGAAAGCAATCCAAGCACAACTGGTAATGCATTCCATGCAATCTGCTTAATTTATTACCTAATAAAACAAAAATTGTGCCAGATGTGCAAGTGATCAAAAACCCAGCTAGAAAAATTTTTCCACTCGTAATCCAGATACTTATTAGTAACAGCAGGAATGACCATTGTTAAGCTAAACACCAATAAAAATACTCCAACAATAAATGCAATTGAACGCAATGTTTGCAAGTGCTGATAGTTTTCCATAGAGTTAGAGCAAAAAGATATTATACTATATCATGAACTTTTGCTGAAACTTTCCTTATGTCTTCACTTGAAAGTGGGATAAGACCGAGCTTAAATAGGTACCCATCTTTAGTACTAGTAGAATCGATAACTTCTCTAATGAATTCTCTTAATCCATCAACGGTATTCAAGTGTTCTTTCTTTATATAAAGATATAGAGGCCTTGCTAATATATATTTCCCCGATGATATATTTTCATAAGTTGGCTCAATTCCTGCAATTGTGCTTCCTTGTATTTTATCCTGGTTCCTAATCAAAAAACTAAAACTAAATATTCCCAAAGCGTTCTTGTTGCTTTTCAACTTTTGTATTATTATGTTTTCATTAATCCCAACTTCCTTATACCTTCCATCATCCCTTATACTGCTACAAGCTTTCTTTCTTTCTTCCTGGTCTTCATAATTCTCTTTGAAAATCCTTGAATTCATGCATGAGTATTGATCGAGCATAATAGAATTAATCAAAGTTTCGTACGTACCTGTATTTTGATGTGGACCATAAATTTCAATTTCTGTTTTTGGTAAGGTCTGGCTTACATCAGACCAAAGCTTCTTATTATTTTTTACCAGCTTACCATTCTCTTGAGAATATGCAGACAAAGTTTCAAATAAATCCTTTTTTGAGAAGTCAAATCTATGGCTTTGATTAGAGTTCGCGATTACAACCCCATCATAGCCAATAATAATCTCTATCACTTCATCAACTTTATTCCTTTTGCACATCTCCCTTTCTGCATTTTTGATAGAACGAGACGAAGCAGCAATATCTGGCGTGTCTTCCCCTATCCCTAAGCAAAACATTTTGAACCCTGGCCCACTCCCTATTGATTCCACAACAGGAGTTTTAAAGGAGAATACACGGTTGAAATCCTCAGCTATAAACGAGATAAAAGGAAAAACAGTTGAAGACCCAACAATTCTGATATATTTCCTTGCATCAGCGTTTGACAGCGGCATGAACACTACTGTGAATATAAAAATCAAAAGAAAGCCTCTAAGCATCGTTTTTAGTTGAGAACATAAGCCTTATTATTATAACAAAAGATCAAACAAAAGCCCTAGTTTTCTTCATCTTGAAAGACCTAAATTACTTTAGCTGTTATACACAGAAGGCAAATGTAACTCAACAGAAACAAAAAAACTACTTGAGACAACACTTTGACATCGCCCCTACCATAGTAATGAAGCTATTTTGTTTAACTTCCCA
>NZ_JADAKK010000033.1 GCF_020278625.1 Wolbachia endosymbiont of Mansonella ozzardi | reverse complement strand
TGCCCTTATAAAAGACATATTATTATTAATTTTCTCTAAAAGATCGATAATTTTTACATCATTTTTTCGACATTGAATGCAAATTGCTCCCTGCCCTACTGCACTTAACATAATTTTTGGTGGTAATACCTCTGTAACTAAGTGATGTTTCTTTAACCTTATGAGCCCTGCTTCAGCTAGAACTATTCCATCAAAACTATGATTTTCCAATCTAGTTGTCACATTTCCACGAAGTGGCACTATATTTAGATCTGGTCTGAAGTTTAGTAGCTGAACTTTTCTTCTTATTGAGGAAGTTGCAATCAATGCTCGTTGCGGCAAAGACTCAAGGCTATTATATTTATTAGAAATAAACGTATCGCATGGACTTAACCTCTCTAAGACACAAGGAATTGCTAAATCTTTCGAGAAAAATGCAGGGACATCTTTCAACGAATGAACTGCCATATCTACATTACTCTCAAGTAGTTCAGTCTCGATTTCTTTGAGGAACAGTCCTTTGCCTCCTATTTCGGTGAGGTTTGCATTGGTATACTTATCACCAGAAGTTTTTATTTTAATGATCTCAGCAGATAAACCAGGAAAAGAGTCCAGCAACTTTTGTTTTGCCTCTAAAGCTTGAGCAATAGCAAGACTGCTTCCTCTGGTACCTATCCTGATTAACATGTATATAGGCTATTAAAATTTCTTAGGTGAATACTACCAGTATCCCTAAGTAATGTGACATGAAATATTATAGAATTCAAGTCTGTGATTGCTAGGTCCATAAGTTGCATTATCTGCATTTTATCGGCATCCTATAAGGATAATGTAATGTAGATATTATGCCGATGAAGTTTATACCAAGCTATGCAATTTTTGTGTCAAAACGTGCTTTAAACTCCCGTGACAATATTATAAACTTTGACTTTATCCATCTTAGGCACAATTGGACAAGTTTTTTTATTTGAAATATGTCTTAAGATCAAATTTTTTAGGTAAAAAACTAATAGCTAACAGCAAATTCTGAACCTATTTGTATAGCTTAGGTACCAAAGCTCCCGTGACAATATTATATATTTTGACTTCATCCATTTCGGGCAAGGGTAAACAAGCTCTTTTATTCGAAATACTATGGCTATGCAATCAAGGCTAACCTCAATTCTCTTGACTAGTTTCTTTATTACACTACGTCTGCTATCCAGTACAGTTGATCAAGCTCTGGTTTAATACTAGAGGAAAACCTCTTTAGGCTGTTTGCAATACTACCTAACTTCCGTTGTGCTACTTCCTAATCTTTTATCTTTTCCTTCTGCTTTTTAACTTTCTCCAAATCTTGCTTTACCTCCCTCATTCTTAGCTTAAAACATTCCTTATCCATGTGCCCTTTGTTATAATAGTAAGTGAGCCTTACGATACTCTACTTAACCCGATTTCTTTCTTCTCGAGATTGCACTCTAAAGTATAACCATCAATGAGTATTTCAATACTTCTATTTAACCTATCTTCCTATTTCTCAAACGTTTCATCTAATGGTTTATCATTTCTATGTTCTAGAATTCTATATTGATACTTCTTTATAATTCTGTCTGGCTTTTTTTATGAGCTTTTCACTTCTTCCCAGACAGGAGTTTCGAATATTTCTGTACGAATTGACTTACTACTACATATTCCGATTTCATCACAATAATAAAGGTTCGAACCACTACGACGATAGTAACTTCTTTTAGTACCGCCACTCTTTATACTGTGATAGGTATATCAACAATGTCAACATACAACGAGCCTTTGTAGCAAAGACGTTTCTTTACCATTCCTTACTCTTGCTTTTTTCCTATTCTCAGCCAGTTGTTCTTGTACTGCATCAAATAATTTCTCTTCAATTATACTTATATTGCTATATGAATCCAATTTTTTCGGTTGTTATGATAGACGGAATAGTTCGTTTCGCGCATTTCCCACACTACCTCTTTATTTTATTCGACCTACCTTCGTTTTACCAAATGCCGTTTGCCCTTTGTATGCAAGATTTCTCAAGATCCCACTAATTGCACTTGGATGCCAATCTCTTTTGCCCTTTGGTGTAATAATACACATCTCTTTCAGTCGTTGTACAGCTTCTCTTAAAGTCACTCTTTCTTGACCTACCCACGCAAACAGTCTGAGCACTATTTCTGCTTCCTCTTCAATTAATTTCAAACCTTGCTTCCTCTCTCACTATGTGCTTTACATAACGGTAACCATAAGGAGTATTGCTCATTATACTTGCACGACCTTCTCTTGCTGCATGGGTTTTCCCTAGTAGATTTCGTTCTATCATCTTCCAATGCAAGTGTTATGCTGCTATTCCTTGTATATCTAGTAGTCTAGATTCTGGACTATCATCTATCTGGCAGTTCAAAAAGATTACCTTTGCTCCTGCTTTTTGAAACTTTTCAAATAAAGTTATCAGATGTTTATGTTTACGTGACAAACGGTCAGGCGAATGAACGTAAATTTTACCAATTTTACCTTCTACTACTTTACCAAGTAAATATATAAACCAGGTCGCTTTAAATTTGATCCGCTATAACCATTATCGATGAATTTATATTCATTTAGCAGCTCGAACCCATCCTTATCAATTCTACTGTTGAAGTCAGCAAGTTAGCTACCTATTGTGCCTTCTTGTGCTTGCTTTTTCGATGAGACTCTCGCATATAAACTTACTACTTTCATTTTAATGCGCTTTGTAAGGTCTTTTACTATTAGTAATTTATTTCCATTCTGTAAATATACTAACCTTTTATGTCTAATGAGTTAAGCTTACTGTATGCCAGTGTCAAGCATACATTTGTTGTTTGCTAGGGCAGTGTGATAAATATTGTAACAGATTTTGCCTAAAACACAAGGTATTATCCAAGTAGCCTACACCGGAATCTAGGATGCTACTTTGGCAATAAATATTAAGAAATTTGCCAAATAAAAAAAAGCCTAGTTAATATCTATTTAAGAACTTGGCGTTAATGCTCTATACGCTTGACAAGTAGCTGAACTTGGGATTATAAATACCTATAGTTTTATGATAAGGGAAATGTCAAAACCTGTTGAGCATTTTTTTATGAAAAAAAATGAGATTAGTTAAAATTTTAGCTAATTAAAAAAGACAAAAGAAACTTCACAATGTGAGTTGTTTACTATTCTCTCAAAAACTTGGCGTCCGGTTTTCTCTTATACCGCTTAATAAGTAAGGTCCAGCTAATGTAAACAAAAATTTATAAAAACATGCAGGGCCCTTGCTGCAAAAATAAAACATAACAAGTCTTCTTTTATATTGTGCTTTTGTCACTTAATATAAGGTTAAAGATAAATTTTAGCCTAAAACACCAATGATAATATGGTAAAAGGACTACGAAGGTTGTCAAGTAGCTGATTTGTTTTTGTCGAATCCAACACGCTGTTAAAAGCTATATGGTTATGCAAACGTCAAGCATTACTCTTTGTTTTCTTCTTCTCAATATATCTGCAAACTAAAATGGACAATTCGTATAGAATCAACATTGGTACAGCAAGTCCTACTTGGCTCAATACGTCAGGTGGAGTTAAGATTGCAGCAATAATAAAAATTACCACTGTTGCAATTCTGCGCTTGTTCGACAAGCTTTGCGCGGTAAGCAGCTCAACCCTGACCATTAATGTGAGTATGACTGGAATTTGAAATGCAGTACCAAACGCAAACATGAATTGGAGAACTAGGTCTAAATATTCACTGACTGATGGCATAAACTCTATTGGTATACCGAAAGATTTGCCGCTGTGCTCGAAAGCAATAAAAAACTTCCAGGCTAAAGGAAATATGTAGTAATAAACTACTGCAGCTCCCGTTGTAAACAAAACTGGCGTTGCAATTAAATATGGCAACAGCACTGCCCTTTCGCTTTTGTATAAGCCAGGTGCTAAAAACACATAGAATTGCCATGCTAACACAGGAAAGGAAAATAAAAGCGCGCTCATTACTGCAACTCGGAGATACACAAAAAACGCCTCTGTTAAGTCTGTATAGATTAGAGAAAAATCATCGCTATCTTTTGTAACTTCTATTAAAGGTGCAAGTAAAAAACGGTATATATTTTCTTTAAAGTAGTAGCAAAAGCCAAAAGTAATGCAAAAAAATAGAAAGCAAAAAATAACCCTTCTCCTGAGTTCTGCAAAGTGCTCATAAAATGAAGCATATTTGTTTGGGTTCTTATTCATACTCTATTATAGCACAATAATGCTATGTCTAACATTCTTAGCGAAAAAGCCCATTCATTATCGTACCACGCTGCAACTCTACAAACATCACCTGTGGCGTATGTACCGGCTAGATCTACAATCGCACTATAGGGGTTATGAACAAAGTCTATTGAAACTAAAGGTTCCTTGCATACGGAAAGCACATCGTTTGTTGAATTCTCAAATATTTCATTTATTTCTTCAGCTGTTGCTTTCTTGTCAGTTGTAAATCTAAAATCAACCAGAGAAACATTGCTAACCGGAACTCTGATGGCAGTGCCATCTAGCTTTCCTTTTAACTTAGGAATGACAGAACCAATTGTTTTTGCTGCTCCAGTTGTTGTTGGTATCATAGATAAACCACAAGCCCTTGCCCTACGTAAGTCCCTGTGATTACCGTCGAGAATATTCTGATCATTCGTATAGGCATGTATAGTAGTCATGAAGCCGCTTTTTATACCTAAATTGGAGTGTAGAACCTGCACAATCGGAGCCAGGCAATTTGTAGTACAAGAACCAGCTGATATAACTTTATGCTCTTTTTTGAGCATATCGTTATTCACACCATAAACTATAGTTACATCGGCATCTAAAACTGGAGCAGAGACAATTATTTTTGCCGCATTATGCTTTGCTGCTTCCACACACCTGTTAAATGCACCTGTGCACTCAAGCACTACATCAACATTCCAAGGGATATTCTCAGGGCTTCGTTCTCTATATAGAAGAAAATTTCTGCCGTTTATAGAAATCCAATTTTTAGACTCGTTGAAATCAACATCACCACTGAATTTACCATGAATGGAATCGTATTTTACCAAATGTGCATGCTGCTCAGCACTGAGTGACCCGTTTACTGCTACAACTTCTACTTGCTTATTATATTTTTCTATTTCAAAAATAGCACGCAATACACTTCTGCCTATTCTGCCAAGACCGTTAATCCCTACACGAATTTTCATTTCTTCATTCAAAAAGCTTAATTATAGAGGATAAAGAACAAGAATCAAAAGGTTTACATACAAAGTTATCTAAACTCATTTCCTAATCCATAGTTAAAGTTGTTAAACAACTTGACTTAACATGTTACCTTAGTTATAATTTAATTTTTTAGCAAGGTATATCATGAATGAAATAGATTTTGTCAACATTAATCAACCTCTAAACCTAGAACAGGAATTCGGCAACGGGTATATCAAATTGACTGATCATTCCTTTAACGAAGGCACTGGCCATTATCATATGGAAAGCGAAATACTAGATGAAAGCCATCATATAATAGGAAACTTCACTATTGATACTTACATTTGTAACTTCCATATAGATGACCACAATATGAATACTAAACTCTGCATAGAAGTGGATTTCAAAGGTGACATGAGAAAGACAAATTCGCTACGCAAGGATATATAGAATTACGATAATTTCTACATCATTGCTCGTGATGTAGAAGTATTCCACTACAACAAACTTTAAAAGCACTACATTTTATATTACAATAGCTTTTTTGTTTCTCTTGGGATCGATGAAATTCACATTATCTTGGTTGCTAGAACACTTAGAAACCAATGTTAGTTTAGAAGAAATTACCGATAAGTTAACTCACATAGGGTTGGAAGTAGAAGATGTAATCGATAATGCCAAATCGGCTGGGTTTGTTATTGCAAAAGTATTAGAAGTCGTGCCCTATCCAAATGCTGATAAGTTAAAACTATGTAAAGTAGACGATGGAAGTAAAGTCCTGCAGATAGTTTGTGGGGCAAGCAATGTCAGAGGAGGCATGAAAACTGTACTTGCGTCTCTTGGTAGCACATTGCCAGAAAGTGATTTTACAATTAAGCCCACAAAAATACGAGGAGTGCTAAGTGAAGGAATGCTCTGCTCTGCTTCTGAACTCGCGCTGGTGCAAGAAGAAAGTGAAGGAATAATTGAGCTTTCTGATGATTATAAAGTAGGAGACAAATTTTTCAATTGTGATCCTGTAATTGATATAAACGTTACTCCAAACCGCGGAGACTGCCTAGGCGTTTATGGAATAGCCCGCGATTTGGCAGCAACTGGAATTGGAACGTTAAAGGCTTTAACTTGCTTTGGTGTCATTCCAGCGCTTGACTCTGGAATCCAAGATAAATCCCAGTTTTTGGCTACCTTGATGAAAAGGAATTCTTCTATAAATGTCAAAGTCACTGACGGAGAAAGTTTTATTAGTGGAACATACATTGCCAGTGTAAAAAATAGGGAAAGCCCAAAATGGCTAAAAGATAGGCTGCAATCGATAGGAATGCGTTCCACTTCTGCAATAGTTGATATTACTAATTATATTATGATATCTTTTGGCCGCCCAATGCACGCATATGATGCAAAAAAGATAGAAGGAGAGCTTGTAGTACGCAAAGCAAATAGCGGAGAAAAATTTACTGATTTAAACGATAAAGAATACTTATTAAATAAAGACATAAATGTTATTTCTGATGATAAAAATATTCATGCAATTGCTGGAATTATAGGTGGCAAGTGTAGCAAATGCACGCTTGAGACTACAGATATCTTTTTAGAGTCTGCTTGGTTTGACCCTATCTCTACTACTAAATCTTCAAGGCAGCTCGGCATCTCCACAGATTCAAGTTACAGATTTGCACGTTCAGTTGACCCTGGATTCACTCTTGATGGACTAAGCCTTGCAGCTTGGATGATTTTAGAGTTATGTGGTGGAGAAGCCTCAAGTGTGGTGTCTGCTGGCAATTTATATAAGGAGCACACCTCTGTCATCCAAGTAGCTGATACTGGGATCCAGAAAAGAATATGCTGGAATAGTACCAAGATAAACCTTAACTATCAAGACATAAACAAGTTTGGAAGTGTATCTGCATCGCCTGACGAGACATTTGATATTTTAACAAAATTAGGATTTAGCATTGATAAAAAAACTGAGAATAATTGGAGTGTACAAGTACCAAGCTGGAGACCAGACGTTGCCATACCTGCTGACCTAGTGGAAGAGGTAGTGAGAATATATGGCTATGATAAAATAAAGGAAGAACCACTAACAGGAAATATTGAGACAGAAACTAATGCGCACGATGATTTGCGCATTTTAATGACAAGTAGAGGATTTTATGAAGTGTTTACTTGGTCTTTTATGAGTGAATCAATAGCTGAAAAGCTTGGTTACTCAGATAAGTTGTTTGTTATCGACAATCCATTTAATAGCAACTTTAACATAATGAGGCCAAGTGTTATACCAAATTTATTGCAAATTACTGCAGACAATATTGCCCATGGAACGTCTGATCTTGCAATTTTTGAGATTGGACCAGTGTACGATAGTCTCAATCAGCCTAAGTATGTTTTAAGTGGAATTAGGTCAGGAAATAATTTGCCAAGAAACCATTATAATATCGACAGGAAAATAGATATTTTTGACGCAAAGGCTGATCTTATAACAGCTTTGGAATTCTTTAATGTCGATTGTGATAATTTAACGATAGAGAGAGCAGAAAAAGAATATTACCACCCAGGAAAGTCAGGTACCTTATCTTTTGGAAGTAAAATAGTTGGTCATTTTGGGAAACTGCATCCAAGCATACTGGATTTTTTTGATATCAAGCAAAGAGTTGTAGGATTTGAGTTGATATTAGAAGATATCAGAAATTTACCTGTAAGTAGAAAAAAGTTCACCGATTATAAATACCAAAGTGTAAAACGCGACTTTGCGTTTATTGTAAATAAAGATGTAGCAGCAGGTAATATAATCAATATGGTGAAAAAAAGTTCAGATCTCATCACTGAGGTTTTAGTGTTTGATGTATACCATAGGGATAATATGGAATCGAATAAGATGTCCATAGCATTATCAGTTACTTTCTGTTCTCCAACTCACACTTTAACCGAAGAGGAAATCCGAAAAGAATCAGGTGCTATAGTTAACTTAGTACGTGAAAATACCGGGGGGGTTTTGAGGCATAGCTAATTTTAACTTTGCAGCTATGAGTATCACTAACAAAAGTTACTATGGTATGTATTTTAATGTAATTGTTATGCATATTAACAACTTTTTTTTATTGAGAAATTCAGAAAGATATTGTAGAATTATTATAGTAATAGACTTCGGTAAAACTCATGGCGGATTCAAAGGTTGTTATAACCCTTAATTCAAAAGCTTTACATATACTCAGCTAGCTGCATTCAATAAAGAGTCCGTTGAAAAACTAGCAAAAAGGTTAGTCATAGATGGAATTGAGTGTGAAATTGAAAATATCGTGCTTTCTAGAATTATCAAGGAAACTGATTCTCATGATGCGTGGGTGATTAGGAGTGGGAATGTAGACTAGGGTACATATTATCCGCAAGAAGCAAAACCATAAATTATGAAGTATGATGTTGGCACCCGAGAAGAATTCTTAAAAAAGATTTTCTTCCCTTATCGCCAGAAATAAGAAAAAAAATAAGAAAACTCATAGAGGATAAAATTGCAGCTAATCCATTTAAGGTCGGTAAGCTGTTAAGTGGAAAATTGAAAGAATATAGAGAAGCCTAAGGACTAGAGATTGCCTGTTGTGTACCGCTAAACATGCAGAACATAAGATAATTACTGCTTCAGTAGGATACAGAAAGAACTTCTATGATAAGACAACATTGAATTTACTGTAGTGAACATTAAATGTATTTCTACACACCCCTTTTCCTGATCCATTTTCTTTATTGAAAAATTAAAAGGAAAATGTTGTATACTAACTATAGTAATAGACTTCAGTAAAACTTATGGCAAACGCTAATGTAGCTTTCAGTAAAGAAACTCTATAGCATTTTGCTAAACTGGTTGTGCTCACTAAGCAGACTACTCAAGAACTAGCGGAAAGGCTATTTAGAGAAGCAGTAGATCGTGAAATAGAAGATTTTCTAGTATCTAAAATCTCTGATGAGCGTGATGTTGAAGGCGTGGAAGTGATTAAAAGTGAAGATGTAGATTGGGATACACTATTATCTTCGTAGGAAAAGTTATCAGGGAAGGTCTCCCAAATCTTCCAAAAAACAATAAAGTGGGGATCGTAAAGGCAATAAATGAACGATTTACAGTTGATCCAATAAACCTTGGTGAACCACTATATTATAGTTTAAAAGGGCGTAGGAGGTTAAGAGTAGGTAACTATCGCTTGGTTTGCAAGTAAGTCAGTCAAAATACACAGTAATTGTCACAGAGATAGGACATAGAGATACTATCTACGATAGATAAATATATCTGTAGACAATTAAATGTATTTTTATACAGCTCCTTCTCCTTATCCACTTTCTTTATTGAAAAATTAAAAGAAATGTTGTACACTAACTACAGTAATAGACTTTGGTAAAGCTTATGGCAGGTTCAGGAATTAACATAGCTCTTGATCGAAAAACTTCACACACCTTACTAGACTAGCTGAAGTTACCAAGGAGCCTGTTCAAAAATTAGCAAAGAGGCTAATTTTAGAAGAGATAGAATGTGAGGTAAAGGAAATTGCATTAGCTGATATTGTTAAGGAATGTGAAGCTTCAGGCTCAGAAACAATTAAGTATGAAGACTTAGAACAGGGGTGAAGTATTTACAAAATTGAGCTTTCAAAGAGGTATGCTGAAAAGGATTTTCCAGCTCTGCCAGAAGAGACAAAATCTGCTGTTAAAAAAGCTATAGAAGAGGAGCTTAAAGTTAAACCAACTAAAGTCGGTAAACCATTACGTGCTAAATTACGAGGATATGGAAGACTAAGATTCGATAAATATCGTCTTATCTATCATGTGAATATTTCAAAACGCAAAGTACTTCTCGTTGCAGCAGGACATAGAGATAACTTTATAATCAGGCGGGATTGTTAGATTTACTACCAAAACTTTAAATATATTTTTATATAGCCTCTTTTCCTAATCCATTATCTACTTAGGCAGCTTTGCTCGAATCAAAAAATCGAGACTTTTTGAACCTTATATACTATTTAGATTAATACAGTTTTTTTTGGCATCCATTTGGCAAGAAAATAACCAATAAATTCAGTTACTTATGGTAACTAATCAGAGCTTTTCTTAAGAAGAGCGCACAGCGAGTCATATTATTATGGATCTGTGATAACTAAAAATGCAAAATTTGCTTAACTTTATATTGAATACTAGTATAGTTCAGTATTATTATAAAGGCTGGTAGTGGAAATGAAACTTGAAATGTTAGAAGAGAACGGTAACAAGAGTCTTATCTAGTGTAAAATGGATTATTAATGCTAGTCAAAACTATAAGCCAACTAGTTCTGGAAAAAAACTAATCAATGTTTTTTCGCTTTTTCCAATTATTGTCCCCGATGCTATAACTGGGTCACTAATTGCTTGTACCTACCTCTTCTTGAGCGCTACTAGTGCTCAAAAGGAAGGCTCTAAATTGTCTAAAGTAGTGAAAGGTTTAGCCTAGAATTCTAATATATATTGTTGCTGCTGTGGTTATAATTCTGTGCATTGTACTAAATCTAGTAACTCCACTTATACCATTCATCATTTTTCTGGCTATCAATAAAGACGTATTCAACCAAAAAAACACAAATATAGAAGATAACCAAGATCAAACAGTAAATAAAGTTAAGGTGGACAATGATGAAGAGTACAGCAAACTTATTGAAGGAGAAGTTAATAAGTTAGGGAAACAAGATAATACAGAGCAGAATTAACCAACTGCCAACTCATGCCAACCATTAACTAATAATCTACCACATAATCGACCAGCAACAAAGTAATATCTAGAAAGGGTAAGCAGACTATGGACCAGACTGCTATAGTGAAGGATATAAACAATAATGATATATGAAACGGTAAAGCAGTGGTTCGAATAGCTGGAAATGATCGTCACTTTGCTGTTGGCGGCATTGCTTTCGGATATGATACTAATCAACGAAAGGATTTTGCTTTTGCTGCGGGATTGTCATGTAGTGTAGCTGGTAGACATAGGATTTAGCTTCAGTGCGTGCGAAGGAGATGATATACAAAAAGCAGAATGAGCGCTAATGCAAAGTAAATTAGTACAAACTATGCTATCATCTGGTAATGATAGAATGTTATCTATAGAGCAACACAATAGCGCAAGACAACATGAAACCTAATTATGGGTGGTAGTGGAAGCTATCACTCTTACAGCAATTCACTTAACCAGCGGTAAAGTAATGCCGCACTGCTTCATATACTTTCCTCTCATGTCATCATATGATTTTTCGCACTCGCTTTCACCACTTAAAAACACGAATTGACACGCTCCCTCATTAGCGTAAATTTTTGCAGGAAGTGGAGTGGTGTTTGAGAATTCGAGTGTGACGTGACCTTCCCATCCAGGTTCAAGGGGGGTAACGTTTACTATAATTCCACACCTTGCATAGGTTGATTTACCAACACAAATAACTAGTACATTCCTTGGTATAAGAAAATATTCAACTGTACTTGCAAGTGCAAAGCTGTTTGGCGGAATTATGCATACATCTGTTTCCTTATCTATAAAACTATTCTTGGAAAAATTCTTAGGGTCCACCACAGCTGAATTGACGTTAGTAAAAATCTTGAATTTATTGCCAATTCTTGCATCATATCCATAAGATGATAGTCCAAAAGATATAACACCTTTACTGCTTTTGTGATCCACAAAAGGCTTTATCATTCTAAAGTTTTCAGCTTTTTCTTTTATCCATTTATCCGGCATAACGGCCATAATTGTTCTCTAAAGTTGTGTAATACTTACAATAATATAAAATAAAATTTAAATGTAAACTACAGGCCTAGCAATTTGCATTATTCCAGCGTCAGTTAAACAACTGCATGAATATTGTGATATAAGCCCCAAAGTGATATCATCCAAGTAGTCCAATGATGTCATTCTAGCGAGTGACGCTGGTTAGCTATAAAATTCAAGAGGATATTTAAGAAATTTATCAAATAGAGAAAAAAGCAAAAGGAACCCTGGTCAGTATTTATTTTTAGTGTTGGTATTTTTATGTCTTAAACGCTGCAATTTAGCTGCTTTTAAACGCAACTAGTCTAAGCTATAATATTTAAGAAATTTACCAAGCAGAAAAAAAAGACAATAAAATCCCAAGTTAGCTAGTTATTCCACTCTCTATTTTAAAATCCGGCGTTGGGTGATGTCCTAAACTACTTATAAGCGCGTTTCAGCTTGTATGGGTAAAAACCCCGAAGTTTTAAAAAGACATGAAGTGCACATAGTCGAAAATTAAACAATAATACGCCAAATACAAGTTTTCTTGTCATTTTAATCTGCACA
>NZ_JADAKK010000032.1:7638-12648 GCF_020278625.1 Wolbachia endosymbiont of Mansonella ozzardi | reverse complement strand
CAATATTAAGTACCTGCTTACTAGTAGCAACACATTTATTCCGTTGGGCAAAAAAGAAGCATGTTAAGCTTTTCGCGTAATCTGTTTTCGTAACAGTAATGCCACATTTTTTCTCAAACTAAATCGCCAGCAAGCGTTGGCTAAGCTTAAATCTGCTACAGTAGCTTCAAAATATGTTGACTTTATGTACAATATTAGCTTTAAACCAGTAAAATAGGTTTCAACACATGCGCTTTCTTGTTCTAACTATGTTCTTTTTTTGTCTTTATGTTATCTTTCATTTTTTCTGTTACCTTCAATAGAGGCCAAAACAAACGATACGTCAAGCAACAGAATTTGTCCTTACACCACAAAGGAAAAAAAGGTAATTGAGCAACTAAGTACCGATGTTATAAAACAAACAGCACAATCGAGGCAAATCATAGAAATGCAAAAAGAAGTCAACAGAACCGAAACTACTCCAATTCCAAAAAGAAAAAACAGTGTAGGTACAAAGCTGGAGGATGCAGTAAAGCCTAGAGAAACAGAGAATGAAATAAAAAGCAAAAAGAGTGTTAAGAGCAAAAATAACGAGTTAGTTGTAGCAGAAATCATCAATTCTATAAGAGAAAAGCTCACAAAATGCTGGAGTATTCATGAAAACGTAGCTTACAAAGAAAATTTCAGTATAAAAATTAATCTATTATTATCCAATCAAGGTGAAATAATTATGATTGATGTAATAAACAGTAGCTCCTACAAAAATAATCTACTTTTCAGGTCAATAGCAGATAGTGCAATGTGTGCGGCATATAAATGTGCCCAATAACTGGCTTGTCTGCTAAACATTACCACATTTGGCGTGAGGTGACACTAGACTTTATTCTAAATGGGTGAAATCTTATAAAAGACTGCTCACATGCAATTCAAGTAGCTCATAGAAATAGAATTAAAAAACTACGTGAAAAATTCTTTCAACTCCCTTTATAACAGCAAGGATATTTCTGATTCAAAACTTGTTTTTGATCTCCAGGCTCAATGACAAAATTCAGTAAAAAACTCAGGGTATTTTTCGGTGGATTTTATCAAATTATAACAGCTGCATGTCCTTTTCACTTTTTCTACATTCAGCCAAATCGCGCTTAAACTAAGCGTCAGCAAATTATTATAACACCAATTTAAAGTATTATAGAGTCAAAACTTGCCACTCGGGGTTTCTTTTACTTTTATTTTTTTATCTTGTAGATTTATTAACGTTTATAGCTAAAGCAATTTAAGAGCATGCGACATTACAGAAGCACCAAAAATAATTGGCTTTTCTCTACTTCTTGCAAAAACTCTAAATTATAAAGTTGACATTGGTTGCAAAGTTATCTAACAATAAAGGATTATAATAATTTAGAGAAAAATTTATACCTGACCAAAAAAAGTTTGCATCGTATACATTAATAGCCATAGGGTCTGCAGGACTTATAGGTGGTATTGTAGCTTTCAAGTACTGTTCTAATTTATCGCCTTTGATTGTGGGGGGCTCTATACCCCTATTAGCTGAACGTGTTAGTATTGGCGTTTTATTGCTTATGGATAAGATTCCTTTCAACAAAATATATGGTGATACATACGATCAAAACATCTTTAGTAAACTGTTTATATGTGTTGTAGTATGTGATTGGTGTTTCTTTTGGAATCGGAATAGGCTTAGCTGCTCTTAGCCTTAAATCTCTCCTGGTTATAGCTGTCCTAGCTTCAACAGTATACAAAGTTATTATGTTACTTTTTAGTGCGATAACTGAACACTCTTCTTCATCAATACCACCAGGTGACTCTGATCCAAGCAAAATTAAAGACTCTTTTTTTCCACCAACGCCACCTGGTAGCTGGGTTGGTAGCAACGTGAAGGTTGACGGTGCAAATAATCGTAATCCTACAGATCACCGAGAAAGAAGAGAATGTGATGGCGAACGTACTGAAAGAAAGTGTCAAACATATGCCATCCGTAAAAAGCCTATTATAGTCACAGATGAGGATAAAGAGGATCGCATTAGCGAAGAACAGCAGCTTGTAAAAGGCTTAAAGGGCCACCTCAAAAGAATAGAAAATTTGAAAACAGAAATTCCAGAGAACGTTGATGATGTTAATAAGTGTAGTTTTCCTAGCCACTAGTCAACTCTTTCCATCAAAGCATTCACTTTCCGCAATGTTTCAATGGAAGGCAAGTCTTCTGTGCTGAGTGGTAGACGGACAGTTTTGTGCTCTATGAGCCCAATATCATGCAGGAGTGCTTTAGTGGGTATGGGGTTGCTGGCAATAAATAATGCCTTGCAAACTTGTTGCCAAACATTCGTCAAATTCTTTTTGCCATCTTCTGTCATTTGAGTAGTTGTTTTTTTCTTAGATTTCAACGTCATGTGCTGGAATGGAAGTAGGCATTGTTTTACATATTTATACGCCACGCGTGGCCAAATATTGGAGGCAACAGAGACCAGGCCAGCTGCACCACGAGCAGCCATATCAGATATCATATTATCATCCCCACAAAAAACTTCGATATTTGGCGCAACTTTCTTATATTCAATTAAAGTATCAGCAGTGCCACTTGAATCTTTGATAGTCCAAAATTTTTCATGGCTGGATAAGTTGCGTACAGTTTCAGCATGAAGATTTACTCCTGCTCTCGATGGAATGTTATAAAGCATAGCTGGTACATGTGCTATTTCAAGTAGCTTTTCAAACCATAAAGTCTGTCCCATGATTCCAGGCTTTGTATAAATTGGAGTTGTCATTAGATAACCATGAATAGGCATATCCTTGCAAAAGTCAAGCCACTTGAGAGCCTGATGTAAATTCACTCCGGGTACGCCAACCATAATTTTCGTGTTTAATTCCAGCTTACACACGAATTCAACTAATGCACGTTTTTCAGAATCGGTGAGTGATAGACCCTCACCTGTGCTACCTAGCAACACTACGCCATTTCCAGCTTCAGCTTGCATTGTGAGTAAACGCTGCAAACTGCGATAATCTATACCATCTCCACTATAATTAAAGGGGGTAACACAAGTAGTCAATAGAAATGTAGATAATAGATCTCTGCTCATCTGCATTTTTCGAAAAAATGTATTCGTTCAGTGGGATGACAAAATAGGGTGGATAAGGTAACATAAAAAGATAACCATAGAGTAAAAGTAAGTTTATAACAAAGGATGTCATCCCAGTGCCTAGGCACTGGAGTCCAGTAAAGTTGATTGCAAACGAGTCCACTATACAGCATTTTAAATGAAGCTACCAAAAACTGGATTTCAGTGTTAGCTACTTGCATGACACCACTTTTGCTTCAATATTCATCATTCTCTTGAATCGATACATAAAAGTTCCCTACCATAATGCAAGAGATCTAATAATTTCAATTGAAGTTATTAAAACGGTATTTCATCATCGATTAGCTCTTCTTTTATCTCACTATCAAAATTTTCATACTGATTTTTTTGCTCTGTTTCGTTTTGCTTGTATTCATTTGGCTTATAATCAGAGCTTGGTGCACTATTTCGTGAATCCAAGAGTGTAAAAACGCCACTGAAATTTTGCAGCAACACTTCTGTGATATATCTTTCACTACCATTTTGGTCAGTATATTTCCTAGTTCTCAAAGAGCCTTCAACGTAAACTTTACTGCCTTTGCGTGCAAAGTCCTTGATAACTTTTACTAATCCTTCACTAAACACTACAATACTATGCCACTCCGTCTTTTCAGAGCGTACACCGGAAAACTTATCAGCCCAACTTTCAGATGTGGCTATTGAAAAACTTGCCATCTCTTTTCCATTTTGCATAGTTCTAATTTCAGGATCCCTTCCTAAATTACCAATTAATATAACTTTGTTTACAGTACCACTAGACATAATTATGCTTTGAATAAACTTTTTATATTATCTTATGCGAAAATACTATTGTCAAATCTGATGCGCTTGGAGGGATTTGAACCCACGGCCTTTGCCTCCGGAGGGCAATGCTCTATCCACTGAGCTACAAGCGCACATATATTAAATTATCTAATAGACAAGCTATCTAAGTCAAATTTTTGGCCCGTATAGAGCGTGAACGTAACGTTCCCATCACCTAAATATACATTCTGAGAATTATTCGCTCGCTTTTTTACCACTTTTTGGTCTACAGTCCATACAAAAGTTACATAGTTTTCAGTCACCGAATGAACTTTTAAATCCTTAGCATTAGAAAACAGCCTTCCGTTTACCCATATTCTCCATGTATCGGAAGAAAAGTATAAAATCGAATCTAAACTTACCACCTTACAATTAAAATTATCTAATATCCTTTCTTCTACAGCTTCCGAAGACTGCAAGTGAAATTTTTCCATTTCACTGACTATCTTACTAGTCGAGTCCTCATCAAAAAAAATGCTTTTCATATCATTGTATTGTGATAGGACGTCGAAGTTACTCTCCACTGCTTCCTTTATTATATCATCCTGGTCAGTATAATTTGTTTTTCGATCGTTTATAAAGAAACATTCTTTTGCACGCAAATTTGCTATGTTAATAAAATCATCAACTTCTTGATTACCAACTTTGAAAATGCTCTCGAAATATTTTTTTTCCATCATTACCCCATGCTTAGAGTGATGACAAATCATTTTATCATTATCTTGTTTTTCTATATGTACACATAAACCCTTGCTACTTAACCCTAGTATTCTGTGCTCGATAAAATCTTCATTACCAATATATTGCCGACAAGTATACTCTTTACAAATTTCTATACTTTCTATAATATCTTTACAGTTGCAATACACATTAACACTGAAAAACAGTAGAGTAAAAATAAAAAACAGCTTTATCTTTATCATCTCATCTATTTAGTATAGTATACCAGTCAAAGACCATATTAGCTCTCACTATCTCTATCATATTACCATTCAAAATCTGATTCATAGTTACAGCATCAATATTTCTCTCTTTGTTCAGAACAAGAGATTTGATCGTAACATAACCAGGCAGATTTGGAATAGACTGT
>NZ_JADAKK010000032.1:0-7628 GCF_020278625.1 Wolbachia endosymbiont of Mansonella ozzardi | reverse complement strand
TGAAGAAGAAATTCTTTTCCACAAATCCAGGTTTTTATTTAAGACAACTTCCTTTTTTTGAACTTCAGTGATTTGTAAATTTATAGAACGTATCTCATCAATGGCATTTCGGCTTTTACTATGGACTTTTTTACTATAAATAACAACGCAAGTTAACGTCCCTATTAACCCAACAGATAATAACAAATAAAACACAAGTTGAATTGCAACTCTTTTTTTTAACTGGAAGATAGTCATTAGCTTACATAGCCTCTCCTATTTTAACATCAATAGATATATTTTGCTTTTTAGTGGCAGGTAAACTAGAAATATCAATGTCATAGGTACGAAAATTGTTGTTTAATTTTTTTTGTAGTTCCTTGTATTGATGAGAAATATCTTTGCCGGACTGAAAGTCAAACCTTAAAACTGTGGTAATATAATTTACTGCCTCATTATAATTCCACTCAAATGATTGAAGTTTTACACCCGGTACTTTTAATTTTTCTACATACTTCACTTGTACAAGAGGAGAATATTCCATCTTAGATAAAATGTTATTGATGTTAATAAAATTATAAATTTCACTTATTTTTTTTACATTATAGTTTTGGCTGAGTTTCATTAATTGATTATCTAAAGCTCCCTTCTTTGCTGATAAATTACTAGCAACGTTAAGATTCGAGTGTAAATTTAACAAATTAAGCATATTGATTACAATTAAAATTGAAGCAAAGTATAGAAAAATTCGAGGAGAGTGCAAATAAAGGTAGTTTAGTAGATAAAATTCTTTAGTTTCCTTTGTATTGAAAACAGCTGCAGGTTTATTCTTAAAACTGTGAAATAGAATTATGGTGTCGCAAAAACTGTCTTTCTCACTTACAGCTAATTCCAACCCTAGCGACTTGCCCAGCTCATATGGAGTTAATATGCTTACGCTATTCTCCGGAAAACTTATGACTGATAAACTAGTCTTAATATCTTCTGGTACCACCATGCAAAGGTCGACAAGGTCGTTTTTCTTGAGGCCAAACTTAGTTAAGGACCGAATAGTATTTCGCACTTCTTGATATATTCCGCCCGCAATAATTCCTGGTAGATTGTCCTTAGTAAACGGCACTAAACGCGTAAATACCATTTTATTCTCTTTAAAAACCACTTGTCTATAGCCTCCAGTTTTGGTTGCAACAACTATGATCTTCCAATTATCATGGTCCTTATAGAAGATCTTTTTTGCCATATTATTTATTTCTATAGGAAACATTAATACTCCCTTAAAGTTAGAGCCTATCTCTATAAACACATCTAACCAGTATTCCACTAAATGTTTTGCTTTTGATGAAACAAGAAGATAATACCAGTTTTGGTTAAATTTATTCGGTTTCCCAACCAAATAAACTGAGCTTATATCATTATTGCGAGCAAAATGCTCCACCTTTGCTTTTGCTGATAGGTAGGCACTAATCCTATTTACTTTTGGAATGGAGTATAGCAAGTAATTCTGATCTGCATGATTGAGCACTAGATATAAAGGTGCTTTTTTATCCGATGAAAGGCATAAGCTTAGATCAGATACTGCTTTATCATTTTTGTCCTTAATAAAGTATCTTTTATTTAAAGTGTTATTTTTGAAATATAGTAATATTGTACCTCCTTCTCCAACAGAAAGCATGAACTTACTTTTGGATTTTAAACTAAACATATTAACAGAGTGTATACTTATCCATAATTAAAAAAGCAATTTATTGAAATTTATTAAACGTTACAGGGAAATATTGTTATAAATTTCTACAACAACATTATTTATATTATAATTTATCGATAAGTTTAGTACTAATATTAACCAATTTATATAACAAAATTAAGAAAATTTATTTTACAATTTTGATTGACATAAATCATTAACCTGATTATGATTAATATAGTATTAATATGTGAGGTAAAAAAGTGGTACCTGTACAGCTAAGCAGTGTTAGAAATGATAGCTATGTATATAAGCTACTATTGAACATAATACACACAATTAAAGCTATTACAACTTGAACACTTGTAATCCCACTGCTTTAGCTGTTTACTACAGTTTTTACATTTCCAACTTGGATCAAGTAAAGCTTCTGAATCTATCTTGTTTAGTAAGTGAACTGCCTCGTCGTATTCTTGCAATTTAATTTTAAGCCGTGTCGTAATAAGGTAAACTGATATGTAATTAGCTTTTTTCATAGCAATGTCTAGGTGTTGATTTGCAAGATCATATTTACCTAAGCTCATTGAAGACAAAGCAAGTAAACAATAACTAAAATAATAATCAGGACGCAAGCCGTATAGCCTTTCAGCACCTTTACTGTTTAAACTGATGTAAGTTTTTGCTGACTCAGGAGTAGGATTTACTGTATACTCTGCCTCTAGTACTGCAGAAGCTTTTCTGATTTTTCCAAGTTTAATATATAATTTCGCCTTTAAATAATTGATAGGCTGAAAAGTTGCGCAATGATTTTGCGCTCTAAATAAAGACTTTATAGCTTCCTTATAATTCCCTTTACTTTCATATTGCTTTGCTAAAGCGCAATAAAAAACTGCTAACATTTTTTTGCAATCAAAAGGAAGGAAAATATTAAGCTTCTCAGCTTCCTTTAACTTCAAAATTGCGTTAACCCAATCTTCTTGCAATATGCAATGCTCTATTTGAAATGGAATAGACAGAATTTTATCATCAACTGAACTTGAGCAATACTCTATAAACTTTTGAAAGATTGTCCCCTCTTGTTTGAGGTGGACAATCAGTTTACTGACCAGAAGTAGAGCTAAGTTGCGATTTTTACTTGCAATGCTTGTTAAACCGTTGCTGAAGAAGCTGTAATTTCCCATCTTACCTGAGTTAAAGAGTTTTATTAAGGATAACTTATCACTTTCCTCATTTAGATTTTTAACTAGCTTGTGAGCATTCTCTGTATTGCCCAGATCCATGCTAAAAAGAGCTTCAAAAAGAAGCAATTCTTCTTTATCCTTTCTTCTATTTCTTATGTTGGCAAATGTTGATGAAATGGAAGAACAAAAGCGTGCAAGTACAATTAATAAAAACAATAAAAATACACAAGCAAAAATAATGAAATATAGATCAACACTTATAGTGTAACTACCTAATTCTAATCTCATTACTTCACCGCCCACTTTGATCCATATGCCAAATAAAAAAGAGAGAGCGAAAACTATGAAGTAAGTCATGAGATATATTGTAATAAGTGATGATATATTATTGAAATATTCTTAGAAGCTACAATAAAACCATTCAATTTATTGAGCCATGGGTTAAATTCTGGATGTGTTAAATTACCTATTGTAGTAGCTATGCTCTGCCAATCATTATCGTTTATCGACTCCTCAATTTCTGCCAACTTTGCTCTCAGTGGATCATTTTTATCTTTTACCTTTATCAAGTTGGAAATGATTCTTTTAAAGAATGTACTCCTATTATAGTCAATAACAGCAATGGTCTTTTCAAAAGATAATTTCAACTCATGTAAAGTATTTATCTCTTTTAAATTTTCCAATTCACTCACTGCATTCTCTATCTCTGGGTCGTCAAGTTCCGATATTAAAGGCTTTATTGAATTTACATGATTATCAAATCTTGCTTCTTGTAATAACGAATTCTTCATTTTAGCCACAAATAGCAGTAATTTTGCAAGGTTCTTATGCCCTGAGCTACCATCACCTTGCTCATATTGAGTGTGCAGGTTTCTCTTTAGTTCAAACATCTTCTTTTCTATTCTAGATTGATTAACCTCAAGCAACATCTTGAGCTCATCTATGTTTTCCATCAAAGCCTTTATATTGGCCTCGCTTTCTTGCTGATTTATTTTTAAAAATACTATGTTATTTATTGTAATATAACTAACGAGTAATAACACAATTAAGAACCAGCCTATGCATTTTTGTTGAATATCATTCATACCGTAGTATCTCCGCAGGATCTTGCGCAGCCGCTTGTAATGCAGGAGCAATTGTTGCTAAAAATGATAGAAATAATGCAAGTGCAGAAATATTTACTACGTCTTGGGGAACTAATATCACTGGCAAGCTTGAAAAAAAGTATATCATAGGATCAAACAATTTAACGTTAGTGATGCTTTCTAAAAACATTCTAATATTTTCAATATTGAGGGAAAAAACAACACCTATAATGCAGCCAAGACAAGTTCCTATAAAACCAATCAGTAGCCCACAAGTGCAAAATATGCGTATAATGCTTCCACTTGTTGCACCAAATGTACGCATAATTGCAATTGCAGATTTCTTTTCTTGCACTATCATCATCAAGCTTGAAACAATATTAAATGCTGCCACAATTATAATCAAAGTGAGAATTAAAAACATTACATTTCTTTCAGCCTTTAAAGCATAAAAATAGTGGCTTTGTTGTAATTGCCAACTTTCAGCTTCCATTCCTGTTTCTTTTTCTATAGCGTTTGCTAGCTCATTAGCCTTAGTAATGTCATCTACAAATACTTCTATATTTCTTATACTATCTTTATAATTAAAAAAAGCCTGTGCTGATTTTATGGGCATATACATTAAAGTATTGTCATACTCAAACATACCCATATCAAATATTGCAACAACCTCATATTCCTTCATTCTCGGTATCTCATCAAACAATGCATCAAATCCTTCCGGTGATATAAGCATAATTTTATTCCCACAGTCAGTGTTCAAAGCTTCTGCTAATCGTGCCCCTATTATCACCCCTTCATCGAATTTTCTTACATTACCCACAATTATATTATTTGTAACAGTAGTATTATTAAATAAGTCTTTAACTGATACGCCTCGCACTACGCTACTTGTAATTTTACCATTTGCTGCAATGATAACTTGGTCATTGGTCATAGGAGTTGCTTTCAATACACTTGGAATCTTCTCAATAGATTTTAATACTGCATGATAATCTGAATTTATGTTTCTATTGAAATAAACATTAATATGGCCATCAATGCCAAGTATCGAGTCAAGCAACTTTGCCCTGAATCCATTCATTACAGACATCACCACTATTAGCGTTGCAACTCCAAGAGCAATGCCAATAATAGAAAATAAAGTCATGATAGAGCAAAACCTGGCATTTTTTGCTCGCAAATAGCGAACAGCCATAATAACTTCAAAGGCAATGGACATTACAAAATATTTTGAAGTTAAACATTATACTCCTGAAATTTCATATAATTGTAGACTTTTCTTCACTTGAAAACTAGAGATTTTCATTTCTTGAAATTTAAAATGCTCATAGAGTACTCTAGGTCCTGCTAACAAGATTACAGTAGCTATAAAAAATTCACTGAAAAAAGGCAAAAGAAACCCTGGTCAATATCTATTTAAGAACTTAGCGTAATACCTTATACGCTTGGCAAATAGCTGACCTTGGGATTATAAATACCCATAATGTTATTATAAGGGGAATTTCAAAACTTGTTAAGCAGCTTTTTTGTAAAAAAAATGAGATTAGTTAATTTTAAAACTAATTAAAAAAAAGACAAAGAAAACCTGTGATGTGAGTTGTTTACTGTCCTCTCAAAAATTTGGCGTCCGGTTCTCTCTTTATACTGCTTAGTAAGCAAGGCTCAGCTAATGTGACAAAAATTTATAAAGACATGTAGTGTCCACGCTGCAAAAACAAAACATAACACACCTTGTTTTATACTGTGCTTTTGTCACTTAATACAAAGATTAAAGATAAATTTTAAGCCTAAAACGCCCATAGTACTATGATAGGGGGGGATGAAGGAACTTGTTAAGTAGTTTTTTCGCATATGCCAAAGCTGGTTTAATGTATAAGTTGACAAGAAAAGTCATATTTAGGCAAATAGTATTCTACTTTAGACGTATAGTCTCATAATTTCTCCTTCTAATGGTATTTTCCCTCACACTTTATCATACCATCACACCCTGGGACTGTACATCTTAAGGCTTCAGTGGAGTCCAGAATTGGTGACAAGAAATATAACCTACTTAAAAATTTTTATTCAGTAATTTTTTTTATAAAGGTATTATTTTACCTGTAGTAAAGTGGATTAGAATGAAGTCTATCTTGTTGACTAGGCCTTTATCAGACTCACTGGATACGAGAAGTGCGCTGAGGAAATATGGGTATAGAGTATACATGGAGCCAGTATTCACAATAAAATATCTGCAGCCTGATATATCCGCATATGAATTTGATGTGGTGATATCCACAAGTAAAAATAGTGTGAAGGCATTTAGCCAAACATGCAGAGTAGATGACCTTTCAATAATTACAGTTGGTAGCTCAACGATGCAAACTGCAAAGGATTTAGGGTTTTCTGATATCACATCAGCAGACAGTAATGTTGAGGGTCTGATATCATTTATAAAAAATCACTATTCAATAGCAGTAAAGTTCCTATATATCAGGGGACAGGAAATATCATGCGATTTGAAAAAAAGATTATCTGAAGAAGGTTTTAACGTAAGAGAAGTTATACTCTACAAAACAATTATTAAAAGGAATCTAACTCACAGGTGCAAAAATTTGTTATCAGGTAGTAAAATCGGTAGTGTTGCTTTTTTTTCTTCACAAACAGCAAGAATATTCTGTTCTTTAGTTTCGAAAAGTGGCCTATCTCATGCAATGAGCGATATAGTTGCATGTGCTATGAGTAAGAATATTGCTGATAGTTTGAAGTCAATCAAATGGAAAAAAGTTATAACGTCGAGGCTACCTACTAAAGAGAGTTTAATTGATATAATTAATAAGGGTTGCTGATGCTAAAAATTGCCACTTGGAATGTCAACTCTGTACGCAAAAGAGTGGAGCAGCTCTGTAGTTTCATAATTGATAGTCAGATAGATATAATTCTGCTGCAAGAAATAAAGTGTACAGAAGAGCAATTTCCTTATGCGGAAATAGAGAAGCTCGAGTATGAATGCATTGTCTATGGACAAGTTGCAAGAAATGGTGTTTGCGTTTTATCTAAACATCCAATACTAGAGAAATTTAAAATTGACATTGTAGAAGACTACCAAGAAGCGCGTCATATAGAGTGCAAAGTAAAGCACAATAATCAGAAGATAAGAGTAGGAAGCGTATACGTTCCAAACGGTCAAAACCCAGATTCTCACGCATTTGCCTACAAACTCAAGTTTCTCGATAACCTACACGAAAGAATGGGCTATTTGTTGAAGAATGAGGAGCTAACTATTATAGCTGGCGACTACAATGTTGCACCGAATGAAATTGATGTTTTTGACCCAATTTTATTGAATGGTCAAGTGTGTTTTCATATAAAAGAACGCGAGAAATTAAGGGCAATCCTGAATCTTGGGTTTAAAGACGCATTTAGAACGTCTAACCCAAATTTACAACAGTTTACTTGGTGGCACTATCAAGGCAATTCACTAAGAAATAATCAAGGAATGCGAATAGATCATATGCTGCTATCACCTCAAGCTATTGATAGGTTGGAAACGTGTTATATAGATAGCAGGTTGCGCAAGCTGGAAAACCCATCCGACCATACACCTGTTGTGTGTGTTATGAATCCCTAAGTTGAAAAAAAAAACTCGGCTGCACAATAGATTGCTCGCATAACAAACTTTTGATAGAGCATTAGTATTCAATAGAAACGAAAAAAACT
>NZ_JADAKK010000031.1 GCF_020278625.1 Wolbachia endosymbiont of Mansonella ozzardi | reverse complement strand
TTTAAGACATAAAAATGCCAATACTAAAAATAAATACTGACCAGGGTTTCTTTTGCCTTTTTTTATTTGGTAAGCTTCTTAAGCATAGAGGTTATTGAATGCAGCCTCCTCAAGAACATGAAAATAGCAGATACTTGCACCTGCAACTGTAAGTGACTTGCAAATCACAATGTTCATGTGTAGCGCTATTTGCATGGCAGAGGCAATGCAAGAAGTTTGTGCAAGTGACATCTTTTATTGTAATTATAGTGTATACTAATTTAGTAATAAATTAACTAATAGATATTATAATATTGATAATTGTAAATTTATTGAGAGATATTTATGAGTAATGTAAAAGATATTTTAAAATTAGAAAAGGAAGGACCGTTTTATATTGGAGGTGAAGAGTGTTATAAAATAAAATTAGTAAAGTAAAGATCAGCAAGGTAAACAAATCTCTTTTTCTTATCCATATATATTTGCACGCAGGCTAGATGATGAAGGTGGAAACCTATATATAGCAAGTGAGGGTGATGGCAAGATAATTAGGTGTCATTGGCCATTTCACAACAATAAAGAATATTCCTTAAAGGATATTCCCAGAGCAAGATGAAATTGCAGGAACTGCCAAGCCATTTTATAAATGTAAAGGTAATTGAACACAAAGGTAAATATAAGTTTGCTCTATATGATAGAGTAGTTAGCTCTAGCGAAGACACAAAAAACTTTATAACAATTCTGCCACTATCTTCATTGTCAAATTTTAACAGAAACTTTGATATCTTAGAATACAAAGATAAGGAATTGAGGCTTATCTTGAAAAAAAGCACTCATAATGAACATGATAAAATTTACGCTCCTATTATTATCAAAGAAAGCGATCAAAGCGAAATCTGTGAATTGCATAACTGTAATACCTTCTTTTATAAAGATGGTACACTGTACGCATTTGAACCTAAAACCAATCAAGATAATAATGATTATTATTGGTGGAATAAATATTCTTACGGTGATTTCAGATATGTTGCCCTAATGGATGATGGAGATGGTAACTATAGATTGCAGATTTCAAATAGATGGAACAGAACCTAGGACATGAAAGTACACCTTGTTACGATAAATTTTTGAATGAAGCATTTCAAGAGTTAATCTCATATCTTTTGGGTCGACTTGAGCTGACATCTTTCTATCAGGTAACCAGATTCAAACTCTAGTTAATCGCTTAACCAACCACTAACTCAAAACTCTTGCTCAGGAGTTAAATGAGACAAAACTGAAAATTATTGTTCCTATTTTAAATGAGGGTCAGCTTGAAGCTCTAGCGAAAGGGTTAAAACCAAGACAATTAGAAAACATCTTACCCACTTAAAAATGGATCAGTTTAAAGTACTCATTAAAAATATAGACGATTATCAATTTATAAGCCTAATAAGAAGTTTATCTGAACATCACTTAACTATTCTTTCCAGGGAACTGGAGCCTAACCAGCTTTATATTCTGGTCAATACTCTAGAAGAAGATAAATTAAAGAATTTAGTCAATAAGCTAGATCACGAGAAGCTTGAGGTAATAAGCTCAGAATTTAACTGATCCTGGCAGGATCAAACTTATAATTGATTCCCTAACTAACTTTGAAAAATTTCAGACTTTTGCTTGCAACATGCCTGACCAGCTATTTGCAGAACTTTTGAATAATCTCGATGCAAAAAAGCTTAAAGACATTATCCACAAGCTACCTTATGAGAAAGTTATATCTGTAGCTGATCAATCAGGTAATCAGAATCAATTTGGTGCTGTTATTAAGGCAATTAAAGAAAGCTTTGTAAAGAATAGGGAAAAATGTTTTATAAAGTTAGATGAGGTGATGAAAATGCTTAAAGAACTCGGGAGAGATAAAGAAGTCATTGATGATGAAGTTTGGAAAAGTTCAGAATTATCTTACAAAACTGCAAACATTCAAAGCGCTAATGCTGAACCTATAGTAATGAGGAGTATATACACAGGTTGAGCCTATGTGCCTTTAAATTTGGTATTTGTGAACAACAAAAGCTTTTTATGTACTTGACTAAATTATTTTTAAAATTTTATTTTTACAAGGAGACTTATATGAATAACAAAAATTTTGAAAGATAAGGTAAACAAGAAGAGTTAACAGACTTGCTTAAGAAACTAGAAATAAATGAGTGTTCGGTTGGCGATGAAGTATGGGAAAACTGACATCCATCTCTGCACCTGCCCTTTTTCAAAGTGAGACGAATGGAAATAAGCTTATGCAAGAAGTTGGACCTATTAAACCTGAACAATATAAACAAATAAAAACCAAAGTAGCACAAATTAGTTATGTTCAAGGTGCTATGGACAAGTTAATTGGAGAAATTAATAAAGCGCTAGTCACTAAGCTAAACTCTGTACTAATAGAAGAAAAAAGTAGGTTGAAAAGCTAATTACTGACATTGGCGATAGCAATAGTGGCCTAATAAAAAGCCTCGATGATTTACAATCTAAGGTACAGACTTTAGAAGAAGACAAAATTGGTGAAGACATTTAGTAGGGATAAATTACATGAAGAAAATAATAGCCCGCTGGGCTATTATTTTCTTCACATGCTATTTCAGTACAAATTCTAAAATTTTAATTTTTACAGAGGTTAGTATGAATAATGACAATCAACAAGAAAGTGAAAACGATCTCAAAACAATAGGCAGAATAGAAGTTAAACACAGACCTCTATCTTTCGAGGAGGAGAAAGGAAATAATGTACAAGTTGGGTATATTCATAAGGTTTTAGATAAGTTAATAAAGGATTTAAATGATGGATTTGTCCCTAAATTGGATGACGTATTGGACAACAATAACAAGTCTATTAATCAATTAAATAACGCTCTGGCAGAAGAGAAAAGTAGGCTTGATGAGCTGGTTGTGAAGGTTGATGCAAATTATGAAGGGTTAGTGAAAGATCTTAAAGACTTAAAATAAACTGTTAAAGATATTGTCCCTCCCCTAGCAGCTTCTACACATATCATTGTAGAAGAGAATGGATTGTTTTTATCAAAAAAGGCAACAGCCCCGCTTTTCTGTCATTCCAGCGCGTAACGCTGGAATCCAGGAAAGTTTGCTTGCTTATAAGCAAACTAATTTTGTGAGCATAGAAAGTAGCCAATCTTAATTTAAAACATAACATTTTAATTGTCATGGAAAGACTGGATACCAGTATCGGATCCTGGAATAACAAGAAGAGGAAGCTGGAACGATAAGAAAGGGCTACTTAGATGACATAAGAATACCAGTGTCGGCTACTTGGGTGGTGCCCTTCTTCATATCTTAATTAGCACATTATCTGGAGGCGGCAATCCAAAAGGGCACTTTTGCACATTCCATATGGTTTCCAGTTACACTTTTCACATGTGTAGTCAAATTTCTCTAGAGACATTTTCTCTCTAATTCTTTTTATTGCTTCGTTCCAGGTTAAAGTCTCTCCAATTTTTATCTCTAAAACTTCCATATGCCTTCTGTCCAGCTCCAAAACTTTAGCTTTTGTGGTGCACTCACCTTGCTCAGTCTGATGTGAACAAGCATTGCAGATACTATCAAGATCACCGACTACCTTGATTTGAATACTGGGATCAGTAATTACCTTATTTGCTATCTTTCTATAGTTTTTTACAAAGCCCCAAGAGTACCCATATCCTCGAAATGCAAGGGTACACATAAAATGATGAGGGCAAAATCTTATTATTTTTTTAAATATTGTAAAGCCGCCACTAGTAGAAAAGTCTTTACTAAACCAGGCAGAATAAATGGCAGAACACCAACCGTTATTGCCTGTTTCAGACCAACGTGAATAGCAAGCCAACTGGCACCATAGATAAAGATTACAACTGTGCCAGCCAGACAACTTAGAGAATTACGCATAAGTGATCCACATCTGGAGTCTAGTAACTCATTTACTTTGCCCATTGCCATAACAGCAGCTAAAAAGCCAATTAAATACCCACCTGTTGGTCCAAGAAGAGTGTGATAACCACTGGAGAACCCCGCAAAAATGGGTAACCCTGCTGTACCAAGTGATAAATATGTAAGCACGGAATAAAATGCCGTTTTGCGGTTAAATTTGAGCCCAATAAACATCACTCCTAAACTTTGTAATGTGATAGGCACAGGTTGCAACGATATTCTTATTTGAGTCATTAGAAATAAGAATAAGACGCAAAAGAAAATTTCAACCAATGTTGATTTGCTACTATATTGTGTTGTAAACATACCACTCCAAATGAAATATATTTATAGTATTATGTATTTATGGAATTTCGCAATTTAAATCTTACTTATATTGTGCTACAATGGATTAATTTATATACCTAAATAAAAATGATAAATAAACAAGATCTATTGGTATTGATGAAAACAAGACATAGCGGGCGTTTATACGATCCGAATAAAGTAGTAAATCAGGAAGAGATCAATATGCTGATAGAAGCAGCAAGATTTTCTCCTTCATGTTTTAGTGACGAACCTTGGAGATATATTATATGCAACAAGCAAAATAACCGAAGTTCATGGGAAAGGTTACTGAGTTGTCTTGATGGATCTAACCAAAAATGGGCAAAAAATGCACAGATTCTAATTATATCATTAAGTGCTAAAAATTTTCGAAAGCTGGATAAAGGAAAAAATTTCTGGGCTAAGCATGATACTGGCGCAGCAAACTATGCGCTTATGTTGCAGGCTGCATCTATGAACCTAATGGCCCATCAAATGGGTGAATTTGATAAGGATAAAATAATAGAAAAATTCAACATACCTGGTGATTTTTATGTAATGTCAGTGGTAGCAGTTGGTTACGAAGAAGAGGGTGCTGAAGTTAAGGAAAAGACAAGAAGGCCGGTAGAGGAAATATCCTTCTATGACGAATGGCCGAAGTCCTGAAAAAAATGCATGGTACTGGTAACAACTTTGTTATCATAGACTCACGTTCAACAAATAGCTTGAGTTGGCATTATAGGAAGATTGCTAACCAAAACAGCTGCGATCAAGTAATAGTTATAACTAACTCTGAGGCGGCTGATTGCTTTATGCGCATTTATAATGCTGACGGCAGCGAAGTTGAAATGTGCGGAAACGCAGCACGTTGCGTTGGATATTTGATAATGTCAGAAAAAAGCACTGAGTATGCAACTATCGAGTTAATAAACGAGCGCATTTTAGAGTGCTTCAAGGTGGGTGGTAGGTCCATAAAGGTCAATATGGGTAAACCACTATTTAAATGGCATGAAATTCCTTTATTCATTGAATGTAACACTCTTTGCTTACCTATAGAGGTTGAAATGCTAAGGGATCCAGTTGCAGTAAATATTGGCAATCCTCACATAGTCTTTTTTGTTGATAACATAAGTGAGATACCGTTGCAAAACTTAGGACCAAGATTGGAAAACCACATATTATTTCCCAAGAAAGTGAATGTCAGCATTGCAAAGATTGAAAAGTGTGGAGAAATAAACTTAAGAGTTTGGGAAAGGGGTACAGGTATCACTGCTTCATGTGGCAGCGCAGCTTGCGCAGCATTTGTCGCGTCCGTACTTCGTAAGTATTTGACTGCTAAACAAACTTCTGTAAATTCGCCGGGGGGAAATTTACTAGTTGAATGGGCAGACGATGTATTTATAACTGGTAATGTAGGGTTTCTATAGCAATATTCTAAGCTTGATTCATGACTTTCAAAACTTTTTTGCCAATTACTGCAGGAGTTTCTGCAATTGCAATACCAGCACTCCTCATAACCTCCAGCTTTGCACCAGCACTCCCTCCACTAGAAGAGATAATCGCTCCAGCATGTCCCATGCGTCTTCCTGGAGGTGCTGTTTGACCAGCTACAAATCCAACAATTGGCTTTTTAGTTTTTTCTGTCTTTACAAAATGTGAGACATCCTCTTCTTCGTTTCCGCCTATTTCACCAATGACTACAATACCATAGGTATCTTCATCTTTTAAAAACAGTTCCATACAATCAACAAACGTCATACCATGAACAGGATCCCCTCCAATTCCTATACACGTTGACTGACCAAGGCCAACAGCAGTTGTTTGCGCTACTGCTTCATAAGTTAAAGTTCCGGAACGAGACATTATCCCTATATGTCCACGCTTGTGAATATGTCCAGGCATAATTCCTATTTTACATTCTTCAGGTGTAATAACCCCCGGACAGTTGGGACCGATCAATCGACTTTTTGAACTAATAAGCGCATGCTTGACTTTTACCATGTTAAGTATGGGAATGCCTTCTGTAATACAAACTATCAGCTCTATTTCCGCGTCTATTGCTTCTAGTATTGCATCAGCAGCAAACTTAGCAGGTACATATATCACTGTGGCATTTGCATCAGTTTTTTCTTTGGCTTCTACTACAGTATTAAAGACCGGTAAATTAAGGTGAGAGCTTCCACCCTTGCCAGGAGTTACACCACCAACCATTTTTGTTCCGTAGCTAATTGCTTGCTCTGAGTGGAATGTACCCTGTGTGCCGGTAAAACCCTGACATATTAATCTTGTGTCTTTGCTTACTAAAATGGACATGATTTATTTTACCTCTTTTAATATTTTCTGTGCAGCTTCATCAAGTTCATCTGCAGCAATAATATTTAATCCTGACTCTTCTAAGATTCTTTTTCCTTCTTCAAAATTAGTACCTGATAACCTAACCACTAAAGGAACTTTTATACTCATTTCTTTTGCAGCCTCAACGATGCCACTTGCAATGATATCGCAGCGCATTATGCCACCAAATATGTTGACTAAAATCCCTTTTACGTTACTGTCAGACAATATAATTTTAAACGCCTCAGTGACAGTCTCTTTACTTGCTCCACCGCCGACATCCAAAAAGTTGGCAGGTTCTGCTCCGTAGTATTTTATTATATCCATTGTTGCCATAGCAAGACCCGCACCGTTTACCATGCAACCAATGCTGCCATCCATTTTAATATAACTGAGCCCACGTTTTGAAGCTTCTATTTCTTCTTTTACTTCTTCGTCATAATCACGGAGTTCCACAATCTCCGAATGACGGTATAAAGCGTTATCATCGAAATTGATTTTAGCATCAAGCGCAATAAAATCCCCAGAATTTGTTTCGACTAGTGGATTAATCTCTATTTGGCTTGCATCAGTTGCAATAAATGCATCATATATGTTTTTTGCAATATTTGTTATTTTTTTTATTTGTTCTGAACTCAGATTAAAACCATTGCTTAATTTGCTGCTATCAAAACTTGTAAAACCAGCAGTATAATCAATATCAAATTTTACAATTTTTGTAGGGGAATTTTTTGCAACTCCTTCAATATCCATTCCACCTTCTGAGGAAAATATAAATGTTGGTCTACTGAGCTTGGGATCAACTACTAGACTTAAATAATACTCTTTCTTAATGCTTGAGCCTTCCTCGATGTATACTCTCTTTACTTGCTGCCCTTTTGGTCCTGTTTGGTGAGTAATTAAAGTCATGCCAAGCATAGACTTTACAAACTGCTTAGCTTCTTCAGCCGACTTTGCCAGCCTTATACCACCAGCTTTGCCTCTGCCACCTGCGTGAATTTGAGCTTTAACCACAAGCACGTCAGACTTTAACTGACCCATTTGAGTCTCTACTTCTTCTGCAGATGTAGTAACAAAACCCTTTGGCACTGGAACATTAAATTTGCGCAAAATCTCTTTCGCTTGATATTCGTGAATATTCATAAAACAACCATAATAAACTATTAAAAACTACCAACCATAACGCTGCCTTCTACTCTCTTGTTGACGCCTCTTTTTTTTAGCTTCAGCTTTCTTTTTAGCTCTCTTTTCTGATTTCTTTTCATGGTATTGCTTTTTCATTTTTACCCCTCTTCCTTCTTTTTGAATTGTTTTTTTCAATACTGGAAAAGCCCTATCTACATCACCATAATGAACTGATACTTCAATCAAACTTTATACCTCCTCTGGTAGTTATCTCAAAAATCTACTTATAGGTTAGAAAATTAACATTGTCAATTATTTTATAAACTTAGCTGTAATACAAAAGGGATATCTTTAAAAAGGCTTAACTATTAAAAGCGTTAGAGCCTCTTAATTTGCTATGCAACAAAATCATCTCATGCACCGTAATAACGAAGTAGTGCCATATCAGTTGAAGTTCTTATTGCTCACAGTATTTTTTTGTTGTTGACTCTGCTGCTTATACATAGCTTCAAAATCTATAGGGTCTAGCATAAGTGGAGGAAACCCACCACTACTTGTAACTCTTGCAATTATTTCTCTCGCAAAAGGAAAGAGAAAAGTAGGCCCACCAATAAATAAAGCTTGGCTTATCTCTTCTGCACTTAACTCTGCAAAGTTTCCTATTGAAAAAATACCACAATATTTCGTTTCACAAATGAAAGCAATACCATCTTTTATGTTCTCATCTTTTACCGTTGCTTTGGCTTCTATATGCAAAGTAATTTCATGAAAAGATTTTCCTTCATTCCTTCCTTCCTCACCTTCAGTTCCTTCCAATCTCACTGAATTGATATTAACCATTACATTAATACCTGGGGCTTCTTTTGCAGAGAGAAATGGTGAGTTCGGATTTTCAAACGATAGATCTTTAATGTATTGGCCATGAATTTTCATTTTGTGTTGTGACATTTTTTAGTCTCCTTACAATTAAGTTGAAGTATTTAACACTTTTTTGTACAATATAGCCATTTATAGATTAATAGCAAACCTAAATTGCGATTGGTATAGGATAAGCCATTTTTATTAATAACTAATAATGTTCAGGTACTTTATATGCTAGGGAGTTGAGTTACTATGATAGAGCTCGTAATATATGCTTTATTAGCGGCATTCGTTTTTTCACGGTTGTACAATTCTTTAGGGAAATCAACAAACCTCAACCTGAAAAAACTGACTAGTGCACTTGATATAAGCCAAAGTAAAGAAGATGTAGTAGAAAACATTGAAGATTATATCAGTAGCAACGACAAAAATTCAATAAAAGCTACTTATGAGCAAATATTACAGAAAAATAAAGATTTCTCTGTTTCCCATTTTATGGAAGGTTCAGGCATAGCTTTCGAATTAATAATAAAGTATTTCAATCAAGGAAATCTGTCCAAGTTAAAACCTCTCTTGGATAAAGACTTATACAACAATTTTGCAGAAAAGATCAGACACCGTAAAGAGATACAAGAATCTATAATTGTTTCTATTGTTTTACAAAAGGTTTTAGAAATAAAACTAGTAAAAAATGTAGTGTTTATTACAGTATATTTCCTTTCAGAGCAGATTAACTTTGTTAAGAATGACAAGGGAGATGTTATATCAGGTAGCACATCCATTATCAATAAAGTTGAGGATGTTTGGCAATTCAAGAAAAATATTAATTCATCAAATCCAAGCTGGTTGCTTACTTCCATAAACTATAAAAAGGCAGATGATGGTAAAACGAACGTAAAGTATGAATAATTCTAATTTAACATGGAAAATAAATTACGCGAAATAGTACTTGATACTGAAACTACTGGTCTGGATATCAAATCTGGTCACCGGATTATTGAAATAGGATGTGTGGAACTAATTAACCGCATTCAGACAGGTAAAGTATTCCATCAGTATATCAATCCAGAAAGAGGTATACCTTACCACTCATTTAAGATTCACGGCATTAGTGAAGAATTTTTAGAAGATAAACCGTTATTTTCAGATATTGCATTAGAATTTCTTGACTTTATATCTAGCGATATTTTGATAATTCACAACGCTGAATTTGATATTAAGTTCCTTAATATGGAGCTGAGTAAATTGGGTGCTGGATTAATTTCTTCAGACAGAGTGCTGGATACATTGCCACTTACGAGAAAAAAATTTGCAGGGTCACCTGCATCTTTAAGTGCATTATGTAAGCGTTTTGATATATCGCTGGAGGATAGGGAATTACACGGAGCACTAATTGACGCTCAATTGCTTGCAAAAGTGTATGTTGAACTCACAGGAGGGTTGCAAACTTTTTTGTTTGATAATCAATGTGAGCAGGATAACAACCCCACAGCCATTCAGCACAAAGTACGTAACTTAGCTCGTAGGGAACACTCACCAAGTAATGAAGAAGTTAATGAACATAGAAAACTGTTGGATAAAATTAACAATCCACTTTGGAAGAAATTTATTGAATGGGCAAACAAATGAAGATACAATTCAATTTTACTATGTGCTCTCTAAATGCTAAAGTTTGTAAGGTTATTTTCCAGTATAGTAATAACATTAGCAGCCATTTTTCTTGGTTATTGTTATTTCACTAAGAAAGGCATATTTGCTCCAGCGATGGTTCATAACGCAGAAGTCAAGATAGGAGGAGATTTTTCTTTGATTAATCAAGATGGACAGACCATACGTAGTAGTGATTTTAAAGATAAATATATGATGATTTTCTTCGGATTTTCTTCATGTAAGAAGATTTGCCCTATGAATCTTGGAATAATCTCAGAAACACTTGCAAAGCTAGATGAGAAGACTCATAACAAGCTACAAACGTTTTTTATAACAGTTGACCCTGAACACGATAGCACGGAAAAACTTAAAGAATTTCAGCAGCAATTTGATCATAGGATACAAATGTTGACCGGTGAGAGAGAGAAAATAGACGAAATAATTTCAAATTATAAAGTATATGCCAGTAAAGTTGGTAGGGAAGAGAAAATTAACCATTCTTCAATAATATATCTTATTGGCCCTGGAGGAAAGTATGTCACACATTTTGCAGCTAATCTAGATTCGGATGAAAGTCAATCTGATAAGATCACAGCTGAGATCAAAAAATATGTAAGTGAGCTATAGGCTTGTCACACCTGTTTTGCATTAAACGGATGTCATTTCTGCCTGGCTAAGCTCAAGGTGCTCGTTCAACAAAGTGTGAGATAGGTGCAAAGTTTCTTCTATGGTGTTCTGTAATACCATGGAAGTTTATAGAGTCTATATGCTCTTTTGTCCCATATCCTTTATTTTTATACCAATTATATTCTGGATGTTGATCATGCAACTCTTGCATCAGCTTATCTCTTGTCACTTTTGCAATAATTGAAGCGGCTGCAATTGATATACTCAAACTATCACCGCTTACTATGGACCTTACCTGCCATTTTATTTTAGGTGGTTGATTACCATCAACCAGAACATAATCTAATTCTAGACCTAAGTTTGTCAATGCACGTTGCATTGAAAGTTTCGTTGCTTGTAAAATGTTGTATGAATTTATTTCTTCAACACTTGCCATTCCTATACCAAATTTTGCAACAGACGTTATCTTTTCATATAGAACTTGCCTGTTTTTAGCAGTCAACTTTTTTGAATCATTAATTCCTTCAATGATTATATTCCTATTGGTAAATACTACTGCTGCAGACATTACAGGGCCAGCTATCGGACCCCTCCCAACTTCGTCCACTCCTGCTATCACTCCTGATAATTTGTTTTCTAATGTGAAATCTGGGTATGACATAGGTTTTTATAACAAGAAAGCTACAGTAAAAATTGAACAGGTGATGGCAATTATCCAAAATTTCATAACTATTTCATTTTCTGACCATCCCTTCTTTTCAAAATGGTGGTGTATTGGCACCATAAGAAAAATCCTCCTTCCCTTCCCATACTTAAACTTTGTATATTTAAAATATGATACCTGGATAATTACAGATAGTGTTTCTATTACAAAAATTATTCCAATAACAGCAAAAAGCACTTCCCTTTTAATGAGAACGCTGATTAGTCCCAAAACTGCACCGATTGATAAACTGCCAACATCACCCATAAACATCTTTGCCGGGTGCGTGTTAAACCACAAGAAACTTAAAATTGCTCCTACAAATGCAATACAGAATAAAGTAATGTTCACGTTTGCTTGAGTTATGTACGCAACTAGTCCTAAAGAAGCAAAAGAAGTGATAACTTGAGTTGCAGCAAGGCCGTCTAGACCATCTGTAATATTTACAGCGTTGGAAGAGCCGACAACCACAAATGCAGCAAACGGAACATATAGGTAGCCAAAGTCGATCGTTATTCCTTTAACTAGAAATGTCTTTGCAACGTCTTCAGCAAAATACAGCTTAAATATGGACACACCAATCAGAGTGACAACAAATTGGATAAGTGTTTTAGTTTTTGCGCTTAAACCTCGATGGTTATTTGCTTTTAATTTTAGATAATCGTCAATAAACCCAATCAGAGCAAAAAATAGGGTTATAAACACCAATAATAGAATCTCTGGTGTTAATTGAGCCCAAAGTAGAATTGGTAGTAAAGAAGAAATCAGTATTACTATCCCACCCATGGTAGGGGTATTTTTTTTTGTCATTAAATGGCTTTCTGGTCCAGATAACCTGATTGGCTGTCCATTTTTGCATACTTTTTTTAGAAGTTTTATAAAATAAGGAGAAAGAATAAATCCAAGAATAAACGAGGTGAAAAATATTTTTATAGATGAGATCACCTATCTATTTAGATTAACCAATTGAGTATTATATCAGATACTCACAAATATCATAGCACAGAGGATTTTGCGCAGTCATTAGAATAACCTGGATTTTAAGTATTGGTGTTTTTTAGCCTTCCCATAATAGTCCAAGAGAGGTAAGATAAGGACTTATAGTAGTGA
>NZ_JADAKK010000030.1 GCF_020278625.1 Wolbachia endosymbiont of Mansonella ozzardi | reverse complement strand
GCGTGATGCTGGAATGACACCATTGTTGACTGGCAAAACGGTACCCTTAATTTGTCCTATTACCATTGGTATGAGTTTAGGTTATGCAGAAAGTCCAATGAGGTTTTTCAACATTATGCTACAATTCATTGTGCTGCTATACATCACAATAGGGTAAAATAAAGACTAGCATAACGAACTTAGACTGTACTAGAAGTTATATGCGGGAGTGATGAGACTTGAACTCATGACCTCATGCGTGACAGGCATGCGCTCTAACCAACTGAGCTACACCCCCATTTCCTTTTAGCGTTTCTGACTTTAAAGTTAATAAACATGTTGCCTTTTGTCAACGTTTTTTGTTTACACTTTGTTGCCTTTTATATTACTATATAAGTAACTTGATTTCACACATGGCTATACAAATAGTCCTGTTAGGGTTATGCCATGGAGGGTAAACTATTTGGAGGAATGAATATGGTAAACTTACCCGAGGTCACTATACGTGATTTAGCTAGGTCTGGTGTACATTTTGGTCATAAAGTTAGTCGCTGGAATGCGAAAATGGCTCCATACATATATGGGGTGCATCAAGAGAATCGTATACATATAATTGATTTGCGAAAGACATCGCCATTACTACAGGTGGCAATGAAGGCCCTATATGAGGTTGCATCTCAAGGTGGTCGCATCTTATTTGTTGGTACAAAATTTCAGGCTTTGGATATTATTGCAAGTGAAGCAGTTCGTTGTGGTCAATATTATGTAAATTATCGATGGCTTGGCGGTATGCTTACTAATTGGGGAACTGTCTCTTCTTCAATAAAAACACTAATTAAATACGAAAAAATACTAAATGATGAAAATAGTGTTTTAACGAAGAAAGAATTGGGAAATATTGAAAAGAAAAGACAAAAGCTTGATAAGGCGCTAGGTGGCATTAGAGAGATGGGAGCAATTCCAGACATTTTGTTCATCATTGATACTAATAAAGAGCATATTGCAGTTAAGGAGGCGAAAAAATTGGGAATTCCAATAGTTGCAGTACTTGATACTAACTCTGATCCAGATGATATTACTTATCCTATACCAGGGAATGATGACTCAAGAAAATCGATAGAACTCTATTGTAGGTTGGCTGCAGACTTTATATTGACTGGAATAGAATCTAGTTTAGCAAGATCTGGAGTTAAGGTTGGTGATATAAAGGGCGATGAGTTTATTCAAGAAAAAGGAGACAATATTGTACAGATAAAAAAGGGACACGGTAAAATTTATAAAGAGGATGAAAAGGGGGTAGTAACGAATGAAGATGAATCCAGATAGTATAAAGGAACTACGTAATAGAACAGGGCTTGGTTTAAGTGATTGTAAGAAAGCATTAGAGGAATGTAATGGTGATATCAGACGAGCCATTGATAGGTTATGTGCAATAGGACTTGCTAAGGCTGACAAAAGGTTTGATAGAGTAACTTCAGATGGGCTAATTGCTATGCATTTGGCTGAAAATCGTGGCGTATTGATTGAACTCAATTGTGAGACTGATTTTGTTGCAAGAAATGAGAAATTTATAGAACTAATCTCGAATTTAGCATCAATTGCTTATCAAGAACGCTGTACTAGCGTTGATGAGTTAAAAAATGCCAAATATGGAGGCATTGGTACGGTGCAGGAAGCTATCATAAATGGTATATCTGTCCTTAGTGAAAAGTTAGAGCTGAGCAAGCTTTGTTACCTGGAAGCTCAGAACGGAATTGTTGCTGGTTATGTACATGGTAATGTGTGTGGCCTTGGTAAAACTGGTGCTTTAGTAGCATTGCAATCATCCGGTGATAAGTCAAAGTTGCAAGAAGCTGGAAGACAAATAGCGATGCAAGTAGTTGCTATGAAGCCCGAAGCTCTTTCTATAGATGACTTAGATCAAGCAAAGTTGAACAATGAACGTTTTATAATTGAAAAACAGGTGAAAAGCTTAAATAAACCTGAAGAGGTGACAAAGAAAATAGTAGATGGTCGAATGGCTAAATATTATGAAGAAGTTGTTTTACTAGAACAGAAGTTTATAAGGGATGATAAAATGAAAATTTCCGATTTTATCAAAGTGAGCGAGTCGAGTGTAAACTCTACTGTCAAATTGTTTGATTATAAGTTACTTATTTTAGGTAGCAGAGATTAAATAGTTGAAAATGACTCCCTCAACAGGTGAAATAAAATACTACAGAGTGTTATTTAAAATCTCTGGCGAGGCTTTGATGGGATCGCGGCCTTATGGTCATGATATGGGGATTATAGATCAATTGTGTAAAGATGTAGCTGATGTTTACAAGCTTGGAGTTCAGGTATGTATTGTTGTTGGTGGTGGTAATATCTTTCGTGGCGCATCTGCATCTTTAAGTGGTTGTGAAAGAGCAAGTAGCGATTATATTGGAATGCTTGCAACTATAATTAATGCTTTGATCTTACAAAAATTTTTAGAGAAAAATTTAGTAGACTCTAGAGTACTATCAGCAATACCCATGGCTACTATATGCGAGCCTTATATCAGAAGGAAAGCTATTCGTCATTTAGAAAAAGGTAGAGTAGTAATCTTTGCGGCAGGTACAGGTAATCCATTTTTTACTACAGATACAGCTGCAGCTTTACGTGCTGTTGAAACAAATTGTGATGTTATTTTAAAAGGTACACAAGTAAGTGGTGTATACTCCGCTGATCCGAAAAAAAATGAGGATGCTGTAATGTATGATAAGCTTTCTTACATGGATTTATTGATTCGTGATTTAAATGTTATGGATGCATCAGCGATCTCACTTGCACGTGAGAATTCCGTTCCAATTATAGTTTTTTCTTTGAAAGAAGAAAAAATAGTCAATATTGTTAAGGGTCGTGGCACTTATACTATAGTTTCAGATTATAAATGATAGGTAATTTATGTTGAATGAAGTAAGAACTAAAACAAAAGAAAGGATGCTAAAAACTATTCATTCCTTTCATGATGACATTAAAGGTATACGCACCGGTAGAGCTAGCCCATCATTGCTTGACGGCATAGTTGTGAATATCTATGGAGGACATCAAAAACTGAATCAAGTTGCCGGTGTTTCAATGACGGACAATAAAACATTGTCAATTAAAGTTTGGGACATTAGTGTTATAGGTGAAGTGAAAAATGCTGTATTGAATGCCAATCTAGATTTAGATCCTGTTGTCGAAGGTAATACTGTACGTATAACCCTTCCAGATTTAACGCAAGAAACACGTGAAAGATTAGTGAAATTATTGCACCAGTTTGCTGAAAATGCGCGGGTCGCCATTAGAAATATACGTAGAGATATTATGGAAGAAATAGAGAAAATGCAGGAAAGTAAAGAAATCTCAGAAGATGATTTTCATAGTGCTAAAAAGGAAATACAGAATATTACTGATGATAATATCAAAAAGATTGATAGTGAATTATCTATTAAAGAAAAAGATATACTAAATCACTAAGTTGATATGAAAGAAGCCTTCAATAGTAAAAAAAAACGAATTACATACAGGGGTATCACCCGAGTAGCTGATATGCAGCTGTACAAACATTTGTCAGCGGAGGCAGTGTGTTAGCTATTTTTGCCTCAAATACAAAGGTGTCATCCCAGTGCTTAACGCTGAGATCCAGCTTTTCATACAATCTTATCAAAGACGTTTGTTTTAGCATAAGACAGCTATTTTTATGCTTATCAGCTCAGTGTGCTCACTTGCAATCAAATTTCTGGATTCCAGTGTCGGAACACTGGAATGGTACCATTCTGGTAGCACAATATTCGTATGGCTGTGTGTCAGTTACTTTTATGACATCGGGTGAACTCTAAATGTTGAATCTCGAGTTTCTACCAAAACACTTAGCCATCATTATGGATGGCAATGGTCGATGGGCAAACAACCAAGGGAGGGTAAAAATTGATGGTTATAGAAAGGGCAGCGAGGTTGCATATGATATTGCTAAGCATTGCACAACCCTAGCCATACCTTATTTGACTTTGTATGCATTTTCCATGGAGAATTGGCTTAGGCCTAAAGAAGAAACTGACCATCTATTTGATTTATTTTACTCTGTTCTAACTGACGAGAATAAAATCAATTTCATTTGCAATTATAATATTAAGCTGAGTTTTATTGGCAATTTAAGTTTACTACCAAAAAAAATACTTGATCAAATTAGAAAAGCAGAGGAAATAACACATAAGAACGATGGTTTATTACTTACTGTAGCGGTCAGCTACGGAGCAAAGCAAGAAATTATACACGCTATAAGCAATATTGTGAAAAAAAATATTGCTCGTGTATCAGAAGACGAATTTGAAAAATTTCTATATACTAAAGATTTGCCGAGGCTGGATTTGTTAATTCGCACTGGTGGTGAAAAAAGGTTAAGTAACTTTTTATTATGGCAAGCGGCTTACGCTGAATTGTATTTTTGTGATACTTTGTGGCCTGATTTTTCTTGTCAAGATTTGAGTAAAGCATTAGAAGATTATACGAAAAGAGAAAAAAGATATGGCAGATAATAATTTTGTGATTAGAATACTGTCTTCAGTAGTAATATTGTTTATATTTTCTTTTGCTACATATTTCAGTGATTTATCGTTTTACCTGTTAATTTTTTCGATAGCAGTTTTATCTTCTTTTGAATGGTATTACCTAACTCAGGGGAGCAGAATCTTATACGTTTTCGCATTACTGTTGATTGCACTACCAAATGCCTCATTAATATATCTATACAACCTGCCACAGGGAAAATATACATTAGTATGGCTCATCTTAACCATCTGGAGCATTGATATTGCTGCCTACCTATTTGGCAAGAATTTTGGTGGAGCTAAAATTTGTCCAATTATTAGCCCTGGAAAAACTTGGTCGGGACTTCTTGGCGCAATTCTAGCTGGAATAGTGTGTACAATTTTCGGGTCAATATTTTTAGGTTTATTTTCAGTCTTTTATTCTCCAATAGTTGGCCTTGCAATTGCTACTTTAGCACAACTTGGTGATTTTACTGAATCACTCATTAAAAGAGTTTACGATATTAAAGATAGTGGGAGTATAATACCTGGCCATGGAGGAGTACTCGATCGTATGGATAGCTTCATTTTCACTGCTCCCCTTATTGCTATCCATGTAAGCTAGCTAAAAAGAACGAAGTGCTATTTCATCCATGGGTCCTCTTCTTTTCATTAACTGCTTTCACAATGCACCCTGCAACAGATTTAGATTCTTCATTGGATTTAAATTTTTCAGACTCTTCAGATTTAAATTCTTCATTCATTAACCTATTACAATAAGGACAGAATGTTTCGCTTCCTTCTTTATACAAATATATTAATGGATGACCAGAACCATTATTGTTCTCATCACCACGACAACAAACTATTATATCGTTATCCCTCACTGTCATATTGCTCCTTTAGTTTATAATGTCTTATGTATTGAATATACATGTTTGGGAATAGAAAATAAACATTATTCTTCACTTCTTATCCTGCTTAGATTAATCAATTCCTTCTGAACACCCTCTGGCACAAATTTGCTGACACTTTCCCCTAACCTTGCTATTTCTTTTACAAAACTTGATGAAATAAATTGGGTGTCCTCAGAGGCAGGAAGAAATATAGTTTCAATTTCAGGAAGAAGTTTATAATTTACCCAACTCATTTGAAACTCATAATCAAAATCCGACACTGCTCTGAGTCCTCTAATAATGACAGAGGCATTCTGCTCTTTAGCAAACTTCATTAATAGCCCATTAAAAGATACAACATCTGCGTCAATTCCTAGCCTTTTAATTTCATTTTTAGCCATGCTTGTGCGCAACTTTATGTCGAAGGCAGTGTACTTATTAACATTTTCTGCAACACCGATTATTAAATTATCAACTAGCTTACATGCTCTTTTTATTACGTCAATATGTCCAAAGGTGATAGGGTCAAATGTTCCGGGGTAAATTCCTATTCTGTTATTAATGTCCATCCTTTATTTTTATATAAATTACTTTAAAAACTTTTGATAGACATAATAACATTTTTTATCTAAAAATGAAAGCATATGGTTGGCCTGATAGCTCAGTTGGTAGAGCAAAGGACTGAAAATCTTTGTGTCGCTGGTTCGATTCCTGCTCAGGCCACTTTTTCTTTCTTAATAAGTTTACCTTCTTGTTGCGAAATACTCTATTATATGTTATGATATTTATATGAATATTAGTGTAATAAATTATGTTACATAGATATCATAATAAAGTATTTAATATCTCATTAAGTATAATTCTGTTATTCAGCAGCATTGCTTATTCAGGCGCTAGTGAAAATTTGCATTCAATAAATGGTAACATAGTTGTTGGTTTATTAAAAACAGAAGAAGAAACATATCCACATGAGGTTGGCTTGTCTCAAAATATCTACGAGATGTTTAATAACTGGGGAATCAAAACTATACTAATTGATCATAATAAGATAATTAGCCTAAAAAAAATTCAGGCAGAGTCACTTAACCTTGCAAAACAAGATGAAATATTGGCAAGGAAGCTGACATTAGATAGAATAAAAGTTGAAGTTGCAAAGTTTTTTAAAGAGCACAAAATAAATAGAATATTTATTCCAGGAAATTACTGTGATTTACACTCTGAACCTTTTCCTACTACTCCTTGTCGCCAGTTTGTTACTGAAGCAATTGTGAAAATAGTGGATGATAATCCTACAATCCATTTACTTGGCACATGTGGCGGTTTACAAGGTATTATGAATGCAAAAGGAATTGAAGTAGTGAGTGTGTCAAATTTTGTAAGTGGTGAAGAGAAGCAAAGATCTCATTTAAAATCAGCATCTAATCCACAGCAAGAAAGTGTACCTCTCCAGCAGATCAAAATTGTTCCAAACAGTCGTTTAGCAGAAGTGATAGCTAAATTTTTACCACCTGATGAAAATGGCTGGTTTTCAACATGTTTTCCAGATGCTCATTCAGGAACAGTAAGTAATACGCCGGAAAACAGAAAAAAGTTAGAATTACTTAGATATAAGGTTGCAGCATTTTCAAGAGATGGGATAATAGAGGCTATTGAAGATAAGCATGGTAATATTTACTTTCAAAGTCATCCAGAAGTGCTTATTGTGAAGTCAGATAAAAATTTCTATTTATCAAATCACAAGGCTCGCCAAGTTTCAACGCTAGTTGCCATAGCAATTATAAATGATTTTCTTTATCGTGCTTAATGGGCGTTGTAAACGCCTTTGTTAAAGCTCCAATAACCAAAAAGTGTATAAGCACATTTATTTATGTCAGTCATTAGATTCTCGTATAGCCGTATGAGAACCTAGTAGTGAACTTTTCTTTCGTCATGCTAGCACTTACTGTATCGCGTTAAGTTAAGTGTCTTTTAATCTTGCAATCCTTTCAATTTCACTAATGGAAAGACCAGTAAACTTGGCAATAGTGTTGACGTCAAGGTTATTATCCAGCATTGCCTTTGCCACTTCAATTTTTCTTTCTTCTCTCCCTTTCTCTCTGACATCATCAAGCTTTTAAGCTAGGATACCTTCTTCTTTGCGTAGGTCTACTAATCTTTCTTCATACGCTATTAGATCCTTTTTGTTCCAGTGAAACTTGTCTAATTCATCATATGCTAGCTTTATTAGCGAAGCTTTTTCTGCAATATCTATGAGATGTACAGTTCCAGAGTGTGATGGTATGATAAAGTATGAGAAAAAAATACCATCAAAGGGAGAATTATGGGACAAGTATTACATGGGTACGCCAGGACAACAGCGTAGAGCGATACAAAATAGTAAAGAGAGCATAGCAAAACTTTCTAAGTACTATAACCTCAACTATCGTTAAGTGGAGGGGTAGGCTACAATTGTTGCATTTCTTAAGCATACTTTATTGCCATTAGATGACTGCCTCTATGCTCTGCAAACCTCAATCCCACACTTCTAGCTTACATTGTTATTTACAAAGGCACAACATTAGCAGACTACCGGAGTGAAGTTAAACCAAAAAAAGAAATTTAAACAATATCCTACAGGCTATTTTCATATTGATATCGCAGAAGTCAGAACAGAGGAAGGAAAGTTGTATTTGTTTTTTGCAATAGATAGAACATGCAAATTCACCTATGTTAAGCTGCATAAAAGTGCTACAAAACCCATAGCTGCTGAGTTTTTACGTGAGAATTTTACCATATAAAATCCACACTATTTTGACAGATAACAGCATACAATGTACCAACAAAAATGCCATAAGAACGCGTTTCAACACATATTTTATAGGGTTTGTGAAGAGAATGACTTGAAACATCATATAACAAAAGTTAGCCATCCTTGGACGAATGGGCAAGTTGAGCATGTGAATAGGACTTTAAAAAATGCCACGTTAATAAGTATTGTTACCGGTCACATCAGCAACTCAAAGAGCATCTTTACGACTTTGTTGTGGCCTACAATTGCACTAAAAGACTCAAAATTCTTAAGGGTCTTACCCTTTTTGAATTTACATGTTTGCAGTGGACAAAGCCTCCGGAATTGTTACACTAAACCTATACCATCACAGTCCGGGGCTGGTAGATCTTAGAAAAACTGACAAGGGTGCTGTGAAGGTACCCTACAGAAAATTTAGGTATCCATTGAGAACAGTTAAGGTTAGATAATCTTTCATTCATCTCAGATACCTAGCAACTTTTCAAATCACTTTTTCTTACTTTTTATATTTAAATTTCTAAAAAATAGAAGAGTGTACATTTTGTATCACTCTGCTTTTCTCTTTGAAAGTATTAATCCTTTTCTTACTATATTTAGTTTTCAGTACACTTGTTTTTTTAGAGATCTTTTTACTACTACGTTTTTTAAATTGCACATTGGAATCAAAATCTAACTCTCCTTTTTTGTTTGCAAGTTCAGGTAGCCTTCTCTCATCTTGAGGTGTAATGAAAGATAACGCGTGTCCTTCAGCTCCAGCGCGTGCAGCCCTACCTATGCGATGAATATAGTCAGCTTGCGATTGTGGTACATCATAATTAATAACGTGTTGAATGTGGGGAATATCAAGACCACGAGAGGCAACATCTGTTGCAACCATGATTTGATTGCAACCACGACGAAAGGAATTGATGACTCTTTCGCGTTTGTGCTGCCTTAGATCACCATGAATTGCTAAAGTGCTATAGTTATCTTTGCGCAATTTGTTAGCCAGCTGATCTGCTCCTTGCTTTGTTTTTACAAAAATAATGATTGATCCTTCACGTTGACATAGTTGTGTAACAAGTTTGCCATATTTTTCTGATTCTGATGCATAAATAATTTCTTGCTTGATTTTCGTGGAAGTTGTAGCTTCATGCTCAATAGAAACACGTTCTGGTTGACTAAGGTATTTCTCAGCGAGTTTAACTATATCACCAGGAAGAGTTGCAGAGAACATTAGAGTTTGCCGTATTTTTGACAGATATTTCATAATCTCTTCAATTTGAATTCCAAAACCCATATCGAACATACGGTCTGTTTCGTCAAGCACAAGAGTGTTGATATTGTGAGTAATCAAAGTTTTACGTGCAATATGGTCTATAATACGACCAGGAGTACCTATTACAATTCGCGGCTTTTTTCTTAACTGATTTAGCTGCTTGAAGATGGGCTCGCCACCGATTAGTAAGGCAATCTTTAACACAGAATCTTGAAATAAGAGCTTTCTTATCTCATTCGTTACCTGCTGTGCTAACTCTCGGGTTGGTACTATAACTAAGGCTGAACCAGCACTAGACTCATCTAACAGCTTAGCAACCAACGGAATAGCAAACGCCAAAGTTTTTCCAGTTCCTGTTTGAGCGGATCCGAGAATATCTTTACCCTGTAGAGCTAAAGGAATTGCCTGTGTTTGAATCGGAGTTGGAACGGAAAGATTGTACTTGTCTAGAGCTCGCCTGAGCAAAACTGGAAGATTCATCTCCTGAAAGCTACTCACAAAAACTTTTGCCATCAAAATACGATTAATCTTCTAGCAACTTTAAATTTATTGCAGATTTTTTTTCTTCTCCATTTCTACCTCGCTCCTCTTTAAGCTCATAGCTTACTCTTTCTCCTTTTATTCCCTTTTCCTTATTTTCTCCTCTAAGTGAATCAGGTCTTATTCCTGAACGCTCTAACGTACTGATATGTACAAAAACATCACTTCCTTTAGCCTCTGGCTTAATAAAACCATAACCTTTTTCGGCATTAAACCACTTTATATTACCAAATTCCATTTGAACAACTCCTAAAACTGTTAACTAACCTTACTAATGTGATGAAAAACCTTAAAATTATAATTGGGAATGCACAAAGCTTAGCCATTGAAACTAAACTTTTATACTCCATAGTCTACCCTAACATTACACACTCATAGTACACAATTATTGTACCTGATGCAACTAAATTTTCTAATTGTTAAGCGAGCCTGCAACTGTCATTTCACTAACTTTAATCGTTGGTGAATTAAATTGCCCACAAAAAGTTAAATCGCTTGCAACAATTAAATTGCTAAACATGTCTTTTAAATTGCTGGCAACAGTAATCTCGTGTATTGGATACGTTATTTTTCCATTTTCTATAAGAAATCCTGATGCGCCTTGACTGTAATCACCATTAATTAGATTAACACCAAAACCAAACAAATCAGTTATGTATATTCCCTTTTTCACTTCCTTAATTAATTCCTCAAATGATATATTGCTATTTTCAATATAAAAATTACTAGCTATGGGAGCAATTGAGGCATTACCTGCGCGAGTTGCATTTCCAGTTGTTTCCAAGTTTAATTTTTTAGCCGAATATAGATCTAAAATCCAATTTTGTAGTACTCCGTTCTTTACAAGTGTATTTTTCCTGCTGGTTATTCCTTCTCCATCAAATGGTCTTGATTCTATACCTCTTGGCAATAATGGGTCATCAATAATGTTGATTCTATCGTTGAAAATCTGAGTATTTAAACTATTTCTCAAAAAAGAGCTGTTACTTACAATGTTACTGCCATTTATAGCGGAAGCAAAACTTTTCACTAACTCTTTTGCTGCTCTTTTTTCAAAAATGACTGGAAATTTACCAGTTTTGATTGTGCGTGAATTTAATTGGTCAATTGCCCTTTTTCCTGCCTCTTTTCCTATTAATTCTGGTGACTTTAAATCGCCGAAATTACATGCTACATCGTAATCATAACCAACCTTCATTTCACTTTCTTCTCCAGCAACAACGGAAACTTGATTAACAAAGATTGATTTGCTAAATGAGTCAATAAAACCAGAAACGGTAGATAACGCTGTGTTTACTAAGGTATGTGAAGAATAGGCTCCCTCGGAATTGATGATATTTTTATGTTCAAGAGCTGAATTTTCTGCAGCTTCAGCAATCCCTTTTAAATTATCAATAGTTACAACACTATTGTCTAAGATACCTAAGTCTGCAAAAGAGGTATAATTATTTCCACCTATGGCAAAATTAATGTAAGGATCTTCTGGTGCATTCTTTGCCATTTCTACTACTTGATTGATCGTATCACCAAGGTTGTTTAAATCGTTTGTAGAAATATACGCAGCTTTGGTCTTGCCTGCTATAGCTCTAATTCCTATCGTGCAATTCTTAGATTGTGATATTTGTTCAATTTTTGATAGCCGTTGAGAAACTGAAATTTTGTTGGTTTCATATATTGTAACTTCTGCATCTTGGTTCTGCTTTTTTATCAGCTTGACAATATCTGATGCAATATTTAGTATATCCATTTCTTACCCATTAGGTTTCTATAAAGATTCTGCACCACCTATGACTTCGATCAAGTCAGTTGTAATTGCTGCTTGACGAGAACGATTATAAAGCAGTGCTAGCTTATCCAGCATCTCTTTAGTATTTCTATTTGCTGATTCCATTGCAACCATTCTAGCACTATTCTCACTTGCTGCGCTCTCAAGTAAAGCAGAGTAAAGGGCAGCTGCAACGTAACTTTGAATCAAAGATCGTAAAATAAATTCAGTATTTTGTGGCTCATATTCATAGCTGTAATCTGCTATTGAATTAGCCAGAGAGTTATCAATCAAAGATGAATCTTGACTCCATGGTTTTATTGTTTCCAACGTTGGTTTTTGTGTGAAAGTATTATAAAACTTGTTATAGAAAACCTCAATTTTATTGTACTTATTGAGATCCATACTATCAATCAAGGATTCTATATGCCTTAGAGTAATTCCCTTGCTGTTTTCAATTTTTAAAATACTTTTAGAGTCAAACCTATTTTTACCTATATCAAAAGCTTTTTTACCCCAAAATACAATATCTACCCTTCTGCCATTTGTGATTGATTTATTTACATGCTCTTGACTAAATTTGACAATGGAAGAATTAAAGTTGCCGCACAAGCCGTGATCAGATGCAATAATAAATACTAGGTTAGGATCATCATCACTAGTGTTTAAAACTTTTGCCATTAATTCTTGACCAACCGCTAACACTAATGGAGAAACAATGCTATGCAGCTTAGATATATACAATTTTGAACTTGATAGCTTTTTTTTGCTCTGCAATAACTTCGCTGCAGAAACCATTCGCATTACTTTTGTAGTTTTCTGTACAGACCTAATATTCTTAATTCTTGAGGATAATTCCTTTAAGCTCTTCATTCTATATAAAACTCTGGTTTATTAAACATACAACTGTTCATGTCAAAAAACAAGTTCTTTGATATGAAGAAGATATAATACTAACCTTTGTTATTGGGAGGACGAATAGAATATCATGATAAATTGGCTCAAACCTGTAATTATGAGCAAGAAGCGCTAGACCTCTTTACGTAACTATATAACAAACTTTTGACAGAGCATTGGTATTCAATGGAAACAAAAAAACTACTTGACAAAAATTCCCTCAACCCCCTTATTATTACCAGAGCTATTATTTATCTTTAGTCTGTACAGATTAAACGGCAAAAGGCTCAATGTACTTGGCGTCTTATATTTAATTTTTTGTACTATGTGTACCTCATGTCTTTATAAACTTTCAAGGTTTTTACCTAATACAAGCTAAAATGCGTTTGTTAAAGCATTTAAGGCAGTAAAAAACGCTCATTTAAAAGGTAGATAGTAATAACTAGCTAACGGGGTTTCTTTTGCCTTTTTTTTGCTTAGTAAATTTCTTAAGTATTAAAGCAATTCATGAATGAGCATTTATTTTTACAACAAGTGGTATTATTCCAGCACGTAACGCTGGGATGGCTTTATTGCAAAGTAGTCATTTAACTACCG
>NZ_JADAKK010000029.1 GCF_020278625.1 Wolbachia endosymbiont of Mansonella ozzardi | reverse complement strand
CAAGGGTGACGGTGAAGATTGTCAAGTAGTTTTTTTTCGTTTTCTATTGGGTAGCTTTTCTCTACTGTTGTCTACTATTATGTAACAAAACCCGATAGCTATTGATTTTTACAACTAGTGCAGATACGATAAAGCTTTAAGCATTGAATAATGGAGCAATTTGGAAACTTTTATATCACTACACCAATATATTACGTGAACGACAAACCACACATTGGTCACGCATACACCTCCCTTTTGTGTGATGTAGTGGCAAGGTTTATGAGGCTTGCTGGAAAAAATGTCAAATTTACTACCGGTACAGACGAGCACGGACAAAAAATCGAGAAAGCAGCTAAAGCACGGGGAATGCAACCAAAAGAATTTACAGATGAAGTAAGCGTTTCATTTAGGGAATTAGCTAAGTCCATGAATTTTCAATATGATGATTTTATCCGCACCACGGAAGAACGTCACGAAAAAGCAGTGATAGCTTTGTGGAATAGGCTTGAAGAGAGAGGACAAATATATCTTGATTCTTACTCAGGTTGGTATTCAGTCCGTGATGAAGCATTTTATCAGGAATCGGAGCTGATAAATGGTAAAGCACCAACAGATGCAGAAGTTCAGTGGATAAAAGAAGAGAGCTACTTTTTTCGTTTGTCGAATTGGCAGAACAAATTACTGGAGTTATACGAAAACCAGCCAAATTTTATCTTTCCTGAAAGTAGAAAAAATGAAGTGGTATTGTTTGTAAGATCAGGACTCACTGACCTTTCAATTTCGCGCACTAGTTTTAATTGGGGAATAAAAGTGCCAGGCAATAACAAACATGTAATCTACGTCTGGGTTGATGCACTCACTAATTATCTCACGTCAGTAGGCTTTCCTGGTACTAAAGGTGAAGAATATAAGAGGTTTCGGGCAAATGACAGCTCTTCCAATGTTCATGTAATCGGTAAAGATATATTGCGCTTTCACGCCATATATTGGCCGGCTATTCTCCTTGCAGCAGATTTGTCACTGCCAAAACAAATTGCAGTGCATGGTTGGTGGTTAAATGAGGGAGAAAAAATATCTAAGTCTCTTGGCAATGTCATAGACCCAATTGGCCTGGCTGAGGAATTTGGAGTTGACCAGTTACGCTATTTCCTCCTCCGGGAATCGAGTTTTGGCCAAGATGGTAATTTCAGTAAAAAAAACATGATCAACCGAGTAAATTCAGAATTGGCAAACAATATAGGCAATTTAGTGCAAAGAACAATTTCATTTTTACACAAACAATGCTCGGGAATTGTGCCAACAATCGATCAAAGCCTACTTAAAGGTGAGGAAAGCCTTACAAATTGTAAAGCTATACTCGATAAAGCGATGGATCATCTATCAAAGTATGAGTTTAACCAAATTATACTCTTAATTATTAACATATCTTCTGAAGCCAACGCTTATATAGATAAAAGTGCACCCTGGACATTGAGTAAAACTGATAGAGAGCGCATGAATTTAGTAATCTATAAACTACTCGAATATATCAGGATAATTGGTATTTTACTGCAGCCAATTGTCCCAAGGTCAGCAGAAATGATACTAGATCAAATACAAATTCCAAAAGAACAACGCGATTTAAAATCTCTGTGCAATGCGTGCGTAAGCTTAGGTATTACACTACCTAAACCTACTCCAGTTTTTTTGAGGGTTGAGACTAAAGAGGAGAAATAGTTAAACTATTCCTCCTAGGTGGGGTTACCTTTAGTAACGAGAGTATGTACTGCTGGTCTCATGAAGCACACCTGATACTTCAGGCTTTGTCAAAAACACACTCACAATAGGTGCTGCTGAACAGTAGCAAACATTGTTCCTCTCAATGCTGCCTTAGCCGTGCCTATGCCCCATTCAGTTCAGCTTTGACCATTTCGAGTTGAATGATTTCTAGTACTTTTTTCCTCACCAGGTTCTGTATCATAAAATACACCCCCGTCTCAGATTTAGTTGGCTGACTTTCTGAGCTAGGACTTTCATCAAACAGGCTCCTAAGAGCTACAGGATCTAAAACCTCCTCCTGCTGTTTTTCCTCTTTAAATAGATTCCTGAGATCTGCGCAGTCCAAAACCTCTTCTTGTTTTTTTCTCTATTCTCTTGACGTTTCAGTATGTCATCTTCACTAAGATTAGCAATAGCTTTATTCTTAGCCTCTATTACTTTAAATGGAAGACCAAGACTTAGAGCTGCAACTGGAGTTAGGAACCCAATATAAGGAGCTACAGCAAATATTCCTGATGCTAATAGAGTTCTCTGATAGCCAAAGCACCACTTACAAGATAAGGCTCATTAGTTTTATTAAATATATTTTTCATTATATACCTCACTAGAATTAATTTACTATTTTATAGCATGGATGAAGAGATATGTCAAGCTTATTAATAAATTAATAAGCTACAGCAAGGATAGATATTGATAAAAGATTGCCTAAGGCTATGAACTGTGTCTCTCCATATAATCTTTGAATTCACCTCTGCTGGAGTCAAAATACAGTTTCACACTGCCGATTGGTCCGTTCCTTTGTTTTGCAATAATGAGCTCTGCAATATTTCTAATTTTCTCCATTTTTTCTTGCCATTCTCGATGTTTATTGCTTCCTTCACTTGGCTGCTTTCTCAGCTCATAATATTCTTCTCTGTAGAGGAACATTACTATATCTGCATCTTGCTCTATGCTTCCCGAATCGCGCAAATCAGCAAGTTGTGGTTTTTTGTCGTCTCTTTGCTCGACAGAACGAGAGAGCTGCGATAGTGCAACAATAGGAATATTCAACTCTTTTGCAATTCCTTTCAAACCCTGAGTCACTTCCGAGATTTCTTGCACTCTATTTTCATTACTCCTTTTTGTTGTTCCTCTGATTAACTGCAGGTAATCAATAAACACCACTTCCACATTATATAATTGATACAGCAGACGTATTCTGGTACGAAGAGCACTTATTGACAGTGCAGGAGTGTCATCTATGATGAAAGGCAATTCAGACAATTCTGCACTAGCATTAATGAATTCATGCAATTCAAAATCACTAATTCTTCCGGTCAGTGCCTTATAATAACTAATTCCCGAATCTATAGTGATCAATCTTGCAGTTAATTGTTCCGCTGACATTTCAAGTGAGAAAAATGCTACGTAGTGTTGTTTATCTGCTCTTTTTTGCAAGACCTTACAAGCATTAAGGGCAATGTTTAGCGCCAGTGCTGTTTTACCCATAGAAGGTCTTGCAGCTAGAATTAATAGGTCAGATTTCTGTAGACCACCAAGAAGCTGATTTAGGTCTTGGAGTCCGGTTGTAATGCCCAGCGCTTCTGGATTATTTTTCAACGTGCTGATTTTTTCAACTACATCTTTAACCGAGCTTGCAAGCTTTATATACGTCTTCTCGCCTTGCTTTTTTACCGCTAAATTGAACAACTTAGTCATTGCTTGTTCAATTTGCGCCTGTGCAGGGTTTTCGACGTCATAGCTGTAACTATCATCAACTATCTCCTGCCCGAGCTTGATTAAGCATCTTCTTAAATAAGTATCACGGATTATTCTAGTCAAGCTGTAGATATCAAGCGCAATACTTGCCTTCGCTGCGAGCTTTGCAAGATATTCAACTCCACCGCACTTGGTAAATGCTTCATCGTTCTCAAAAAACATTTTGAGGCTCAGTTCATTGGCAACTATGCCGTGTTTTCTGGTTTTAGATATCTGAGTAAAAATACTCTGATGCAGTGGATCATAAAAATTGTCTGCTGCAATCATATCTTCGACTGCATCACAAATTCTATTATCACGAATCATTGTACCAATGAGCATTTGCTCCGCTTCCAAGTTATGTGGTAATTTGCATATTTCTTTACCTATGCTTCTTGAATCGATGAGATCAGCTAATTTATTCATTCTAAGTTTTTAGAGCAACTATCGATTATTGTAGAATATTTAGTCCTCGTTTGAAAGATGCAAAGGTAAAAAATTTTGACTAATTTCGTGTTGCCTATAGTATTAAAACTTAAGCCCCTGTGGTGAAATGGTAGACACGGCAGACTCAAAATCTGTTGCTCGCAAAAGCATGCTGGTTCAAGTCCAGCCAGGGGCACCCAAATGTTGGAAAACACATATGTTACATAGGGTTTTTAATCGCTTATTTTCTATTCTCTCTTCTATGAATGCTATTCAAAAGGTAAAAAAGGATGAGAATGGAATATGCTATGTAACGGGATTTAGGCGCTATATGTCGGCATTGCTTGATTTAATTATTATCGTTTTGTTCTTACAGTTCTGTAGCCTGGCTTTAAATCAGCTCTTTACAAATTCAGAAGACAGGAAAATATTAAGCGAAATAATTGCAAAATATCAGGTGCAAGCGCCAATTTCTGCGGAAGAGAAGGCAACGCAGAGCAAACTTGTTAAATTAATGATTCTAAATCAAATAGTCCAATTTATCATGCTATTTAGCTATGTTGCATATATGTGGATAAGGTTCGCTGCTACGCCAGGAAAGCTACTACTTGGACTCAGAGTTGTGGATGAACAGACTTTTGGAAAAATGACCCTGAAACAAGCAACGAAGAGGTTTTTCTCCTTTATATTGTCAGTTGCGCCATTATTTTTAGGTTTTATATGGTCAAATTTCGACAAACGTTTCCAAACTTGGCATGACAAGATCGCAGACACGGTGGTTATCACGAATAAAAGCCTTAGAAGACAGGACAAAAAAACTACTTGACAACCTCCACCGTCACCCTTGTCATAGTAATGAAGCTATTTATTTAACTTCCCAGTCTGTGCAGATTAAAATGACAAGAAAATTTGTATTTGGCGTATTATTGTTTAATTTTTCGCACTATGTGCACTGCATGTCTTTTTAAAACTTCGGTTTTTACCCATACAAGCTGAAACGCGCTTATAAGTAGTTTAGAGCATCACCCAACGCCGGATTTTAAAATAGAGAGTGGAATAACTAGCTAACTTGGGATTTTATTGTCTTTTTTTTCTGCTTGGTAAATTTCTTAAATATTATAGCTTAGACTAGTTGCGTTTAAAAGCAGCTAAATTGCTGCGTTTAAGACATAAAAATGCCAATACTAAAAATAAATACTGACCAGGGTTTCTTTTGTCTTTTTTTACTTGGTAAGTTTCTTAATACTTAGACTAAAAATCAGATTGCAGGGTTAAGTCTTCCACCCAAACGACCACGTACTCTACCTGCTTGTTTGGACATATTTCTTGTACTAAGGTTTTATAGATCGATATTTGCTTTTTTATCTCATTTAACGAGAAAACAGAAACGTTACGGTGTGATTTATAATCAATTATAATTGCTTTATCTTGCGTTATACACAGCCTATCTAGCCGTACTAACATCGGCTCTCCATCAATTGTTCCACTCAGTGTAATTTCTGATTTACCTTCTAAATCAAATAGATAATCATATTTTTCATTAAAGGCTAATATTTTATTGTAAATTTCATCTTTATCTTCCCTGGTGTTCATATTATCGAGATATTTTCTTACCCAATCTTTTCTCCTGTCTTTCTCTATCTTAGGCATATACTGCAATATGCTGTGGATGATTAGGCCTCTTGCATAACCATCTGTTGTTCGCGTACTTGTCATCCCAATGCTTCTTTTTTTGCCATCTAAGTAGCCAGACACTGGGATCCATTCTTTTTTTTCACTGGATTCCAGCATCAAGTGCTGAAATAACAGAGGGGGGGGTTGGGATAATGAGTGAGTAGTTGATGCTGGTTCTCCTTTTTTTTCAGATGTCTGGGGTGACATAGACAGGTTTGGTGGAGGCGAAATCACTGGAACATCAAAATAATCACGTTTTTTATAAACAGAGGGGTAATTTGCATTTACACACAGCACTTCAATCTTTTCTTTAAATATTGGACATAAGTCTGCTTGTTTCTTTTCATATGGTTCTCCATACTTAGTAATTAAATCATACCAAGAGCCTTTTTGCATTGGCTCCTTACCTATAATGTATAACTCATCTTCAGCACGCGTGAGCGCTACATATAGCAAACGCAAATATTCATTATAATCCTCTAGTTTTTTCTCTCTTTTCACTTGATCACAATAAGCGTTGTCATTTTTTCCACACCAAAATGGTCTTTCCATTGCATCAAAAACAATGCTTTTATTGTTTCTCGGAACTGTGTTTGTATCAACCAAAAACACTACAGGAGCTTGTAGACCTTTTGATTTATGAATTGTCATTATTCGTACGGCATTGCGCTCTGACTGCATATCATTTTTAATTTCCGGATTATTCTCCTTGATCCACTGAACAAATGCTTGAAGAGATGGGTTCTCAAATTGCAGTACAAGGTTCATGAATTCATCTAAGATCTCAAAGCACTCAAGACCTAGCCTTGCAGCAAATTTCTTCTTACCTGTGCGTAGTACATGCGTGAATAATGTAAGGGAGGACTCCGTGTGAGATAAGTCAATGAGATAATTTAATTCACTATAGATGACCTCACAATAATCCTGAAGTCTTTCCCATAACGACTGTTCTTTACGGTTGTATGCAACATTGAATAAATCATCCTCAGTGAAATTAAATAGTGGTGATTTTAAAACATTTGCAAGAGCTAAATCGTTTGTTGACAGGAGTAAAAATTCAGCCAAAGCTATCAAGTCCTGTACAGCTATATAGTCCATGATTCTAAAATAGTCCCGTCCTATAACCGGTACGTTTGCTTTTTTAAGTTCACTTATTAAGTAGTCAACTAACACGTTTCTCTGCCGTACCAGGATCATAATGTCCCTTGGTTCTATATGGCGGTCTTTAGCAACTAAAATTCGCCCTTCATTTAACCAATTGTAAGCTTTGTGGGCTATTGCCTGAGCGAGTAATCGCTCTGCTATTACATGATCTTTTTTCTGTGTTAAATGAATTTGTAAGGCTTGCTGCTCTTCCTTTTTACATCTTGGCAATAACGGCCAAATTTCAATATATCCTTGATCGTTTTCTCTATGTGGAATATGTTTTATTTCACTATCGATAAAAGATATCTCTTCACGAAAGTTGTTAAATAATCTGTCTACAAGTGCTAGAATGTGTGGAGTGGAGCGAAATGATTTTTCGAGTTGACACGATATCCAGTCTCTGCCGCCGGTTTTTGTGTGAAAGTATTGTTGCATATAATTGAATAGGTGAGGGTTTGCCCCTTGAAACCTGTAAATAGATTGTTTTACGTCACCAACAACAAACAAGGTTCGCTTTTCACCACCACCAGTAAAAAATTCATCACAGAGATTTGTTATAATTTTCCACTGACTGATGCTATTGTCTTGCGCCTCATCAACAAGAATGTGGTCTATTTTTTGATCTAAGTTAAACAATACCCAATCTTTATAATCCTGGTTGCCGAGAAGATTTGTTGCTAAATGGATTATATCATTGTAGTCAATCAGTGCTTTCTTTGATTTTTCATCATTGTATAGATCAACGTACACTTTAAATATTTTGAGTAAACTACTGGTTCTCTTGAATATTTGATAAGAATGCACACCTCTCACATGAGTAAATACTACATTTTGAATATTTTCTATGATCTGTTCTGCATCTCCGAATTTTTCCAAAGTACCCTTTGTTATGATGGACGATATGCTTTTTTTTTCGTTTGATTCTGGTTTTAGAAATACTTTGGTTAGGTTTTCTATATTGGTTTTATCCCATTGCTTGACAATGGGATCCATATTTCTTTTTTTCCAGACTTCAGCTTCACGCGCTAGAATGACAGATGAGTTACACCAATTGTAGAGCATTGTACTGTAACTTTGATCTCTTTTGCTTCCCTCGCTTAGTATTTCAGCTAACCTTTTCACGTGCTCAACCGTTTCACTCTGTAACCCATGAATTTCATCTGGGGCACTCAGTTTATCTTTGATATACTTCAAATCATCTAACAACAACGGTCTTCTTACGCATAAAGTATAAAGCAGGTCGCGTAGTTTGTTTTCATCAACCTCGGACGCGATAAGGTTAATATCATCCTGCACAGTTTTGTCATGAAGCGTTTTGTCAAATACGATGGAATGTAATTCTTTGCATTCGCTCAGCGTACAATCTGGAGCGACACCAGCTTCCACAGGAAAGCTAGAAATCAATTTGTAACAAAAAGCATGTATGGTCTGTATAGTCAAACCAAGATTTTCCAGTTCAGAGAAAAGCCTTCTTGCTTGACCTTCGTTTTCTCTAGATCCTAATGTTGAGCACTGGGATGACAAATGGGGGTGCTGGGATGATGCTGAAGGATGATATGACGTGTGGGATGACACCAAAGAGAGACCCAATTGCTCTAAGTCTGCTGCCAACACATCCCCTGAGCATATTGCCCACTTACTGAGTGTACTGTGAATGCGACTTTCCATCTCGTTTGCTGCAGCATTGGTAAATGTTAAGCAGAGAATATTCCTTTTGTTTTCCAATAAAAGTCTTAATACTCTATCTATTAAGATTTTTGTCTTGCCTGTACCAGCAGATGCGTTTACCCATACAGAGAGGCTAGGATTGATTGCATTTAATCTCATCAAAAATGTAAAAATCGTATAAAATTTGAATAAAATGGCATTACAAAATATAATGTGAAAGTAGTATTAGTGAAGATATACAAATGAAAAGTTTTTGTGTAAAGGGTCATGCAAAGATTAACCTTTTTTTGCATGTTGTAGGAAAAGAAGAAATAGGGTATCACTTAATTGAAGGCTTATTTGTTTTTGCCAATCTTTCCAATTTTTTGGAAATAAAGGTAGGTGAAAAGGATTTCAGATACGACAACTCTATAGTTGAATTTGTAAATTCCGAACTTAGAATAAATAACAGGTACAACACTGTAATGAGAGCAGTTAATCTATTGCTTAGATATGCTCCTGTGCGAACTAAAATAATTGTAAAGGTTGTGAAAAATATACCAATTGCTGCAGGTTTGGGTAGTGGCTCATCAGATGCTGGAGCTATAATACGTACACTAGGGAAGTTATGGAAAATTGATAGATCAATCTTAAATGAAATAGCTTTGAGCGTTGGTGCTGACGTTCCTGCAAGTATAGATAGTAAGCCAGTTTTGGTTAGAGGTATTGGTGAAGAGTTGTGTCCCATAAAAAAACTCTCTCTACCCACAAACATAGTACTTGTGAAACCGAAAAAAAAGTTCTTGAGCACACCAGAGGTATTTTCTAAATATAAAGGGGATTTCTCAAAACCAATTGAATGGAGCGATGATGCTGAAAAGGATCTGCTGAAGCTTCTCAAAGAAACGAAAAACGATCTTCAAGAGATAGTAGTAAGTCTTATACCTGAAATTGAAGATGTGATATTAGCACTAGAGTCACAAAAAGGCTCTATATTGTCTCGCATGTCAGGCAGCGGTGTAGCGTGCTTTGGGATGTTCGACAACGAAGAGAACGCAAAAGCTGCCACAGCAAATATTAGAGAAAAGCAGCCAGAATGGTGGGTATGTGACACTCAATTGATAACTTGATTTATTGGTATAATTCCTTTAGTTTCTACGAATAAAAACTTTACAGGCAGTTACGGGAAAGGAAAATTTTTGGTGAATGATCAAGAATATCACGGCTCAATTATAATTTTTCTTGAAAAGGTGATTGAACTAAAAGAAAGTGATATAAATAGTAAGGAGCATTTTAAATCTTTTTTAACAGAGGAAATAGAAATTTTGTTGATAGGTACCGGTAAAGCACGCAACGTATTAAATACCTCATTGAAATCATATCTTATGGAACAAAAAGGTTTAAGTTTTGAATTTATGACAATAGGTTCTGCATGCAGAACCCATAACATCCTGATATCCGAAGACAGGTTTGTTATCACTTACTTAAGGGCCATATAGCATGCCTGAAATGTTTACACAGGACTTTTTTATCAATAGCCTGATTGCGATAGTTATAATTGGCCTCGTAACAGGTGCGTTAGGGTCATTTATGATATGGCAGAGATTGTCGTATCTAGGTGATAGCTTGTCTCATTCTTCGTTGCTTGGCGTTGCACTGGCTTTAATTTTCAGAACCACTCCCTCAATCAGCATAATGTTTATAGCAATTGCCTTTGCAATACTGCTTTCCCTCAATTTTGATAGATTGTATTCTGTTGATACGATATTAAATATCGTTACTAACGTAGTTTTATCATCAAGTCTAATACTGATGTCCTTTCTTCCATCAAAAAATAGCAGCATTATTAGCTCGCTATTTGGCGACATATTAACACTGGAGCAGGGTGACATAGTATTGATTTTTTTAACTTCAGTAGTGGTTGTTTTGATATTAGCATTTAGATGGCGCTACTGGCTAATAATTTCAATCAACCAAGATTTGGCAATAGTTGAAAAGGTTAACGTAAATTTGGTCAGGTTAGAGTTTTTAATTACCCTCGCCATATTTATAGCAGTTTCTGCTCAACTAATAGGAATATTACTCATTGCTGCATTTTTGTTAATACCGGCTGCATCTGCAAGGCTTATCTCAAAAACTCCAGTGCAGATGGTTATCATTGCAACGGTTTTTTCTGTGGTCTCTGGAATATCAGGTCTTATATTATCTGCAAGCTTTGATTTATTAACAGGGCCTGCAATTATACTTATTGCAGCTGCATACTTAATTGTCGCTTATTTTATGAAGTTAATATTAAATAAAAGCTTAGCTCCACTCTAGGTGTTAACGGTCTAGTAATTATGTGATACAACTACTTTAGAACATTGTTGTAGAAACGCTAATCATGAAGTGAGTATGCATGAAAGTTACACCATCTAAGATCAAAAAATTTCTAGAGAAACCTGATACTTTAAGTGGTGTGTTAATTCATGGAAGCGATAATAGTAGAATTGATTTTTTCGCACAGGAGGTAATTGCCGGTTTAGATGAGTATTCAGTTCAAGTAATGGACTTTGCAACAGTGAATAAGTCACCTGGTTTATTACTTTCTGAGTTAGCAAACGTTTCGATATTTGCTAACAAGAAATTAGTTAAGCTGATAAATGTAAGTGGGAGTATATCTAAAGAGTTAAAAAATGTATTGGATCATAATACAAATGATCATTACGTAATGATGATAGCAAATGATCTACCATATAGTTCTGCAACTAAAAGTTATATGGAAAGCTCAAAAATTTTTGGCGTAATTGCTTTCTATAAAGATAGTAGCAGTAATCTTTACAACATTGTATCCAGTTACTTGAAACAAAATGACGTAAAATGCACAAGTGAAGTAATTTACCATTTGCAATCTTACTTTAATCATAGCAAGCTACCTATATACTCAGAACTTGAGAAATTAGTTTTGTATCTGGGGGAGAGAAAGGATCTTAAACTTGATGATGTAGAACTGTGCCTTTCAGCCTCTAGCAATGATTATGTTACACTTGATAACCTGTGCTTTGCTATAGCAAATAAAGATATGGCAAGTTTTATCAAAATTTCCGATACACTGATATTACAGGAGAATTTTTCACCAATAGCGTTAATTCGTATTATATCAAATTATTTCCTGCGCCTTGAAAACGTTTTGCTGTCGATACAAAGCGGAATGAGCGAGCAAGCTGCAATTGATCAGCTGAGCCCCCCATTGTTCTTCAAGCAGTTGCAGAATTTCAAGCTTCATTTGAAAAATTTTCAACTTTTAGAACTTAGGAGGATCTTAGAAAGATTGATAAGATTAGAGGTCATCTGTAAAAAAACTGATTTAGACCATAAAATGATCTTTCAATATGCACTGCAAATGGCCGACACTTGAGATATTAGAGTTAAAATATTTTCCTGTGGAGATTGCTCACAAATTGTAGCTCTCATGTCAAGCACTAAAAGATGTTGTTTATGATTTATCACTTTTACTAATACAATTTACGTGCTATAATTTAAGCTTTGATAGATAAAGTGCAAAGAAGTAACATAAAAGTAGAGATAAAAAAATTGTCACACGGAGAGGATTTGCCTCTTCCCTGTTATGCAACTACACAGAGCGCTGGTATGGATCTTTATGCAGCACTGAATGACTCTGTTATTTTAAATCCGCTTGAAAGGCTACTCATTCCAACTGGAATTATAATCGCAATATCAAGTGGTTTTGAGGGACAAGTCCGCCCGCGTTCTGGTCTTGCTGCAAAACATGGAATCACTGTTTTAAATTCTCCAGGCACTATAGATTCTGATTATCGAGGTGAGGTTAAAGTTTGCTTAATTAATCTCAGCAATCAACCATATGAGATAAAAAAGGGAGATAGAATAGCACAGATCCTTATTAATTCCGTGCCTCAGGTGATTTGGGATAATACAGAAGAATTCTATGTAGAAGAAACTAACCGAAATGCTGGGGGTTTTGGTTCAAGTGGTAGGTAGTTTATGCAAACGCTATCTGTTAGTTGATTTTCACGTTAAAAATTTCTTGACCGAGGTAATTTTTTACATACAATTTTAAGTATATTAATAATTTATTAAAGAGGTAGTTATGCCAATTTTTAAAAACCACCATGGTCAATTCCATACAACAAACACTGCACTTGTTGCACTTACTTCTCTGTATATCGCAGGCGCAGCAGTAGCACTTTCGTCACCATATTGGGCACCTTCATATTCAGTTTTAGCTCCACTTGTAGTTTTTGCAGCTACACCACTTGGAATAGGTATACTAGCAACTGTTGCTGTTGCACTAATTGGCTTAGCAGTATATGCCATTAGCAAAAATAACGAAATATCTGAAGAGAAAGCTTCGAAGGTTACTCAGGATGGGCTATTAGTAAGAAGAGATGTATATGGGGAAATGAAGAAAGATAACCAAGTTAAAGATGAACAAGGTAATGTGAAACAAGGTCAATATTATATAGGCTTCAACTTAGGAGATAAGAGCTACCGTGTTGTTGTTGGTGATAAGCCTACCAAAGAGCTAGGTAATACTTTACTCTTCAAAATAGATTCACTAGAAGTGAAAAACAATAAGGGTGAATATGTTTCAACAAGTAATAAGCCATCGGAAGAATTAGGCTTAAATAAAGAAGGTGCTAAAGAGGTTAGCACTTATTTGGGTAAACTTCTTTCTGTTACACCTGCTGGACAAGGACAAGGGCAAAAACAATAAGTAGTATAGCTTAAGTAAAACAAAGAGGTAGACTGGGTCCGCCTCTTTTTCTCTTAAAAGTTCTTGCATTTCAAGCACCACGTAAGTTGTATGAGTATCGTGTTGAGCCTCCAAAGGTGCTCTAAGTAGTTCATTCTCCTGCCATCCCAGAACTTTTCCTCCTGTCACCAAGTAGCCTTTTCTTGTTATCCCAGCAGTTGATACTAGGATCTACTGTCTAA
>NZ_JADAKK010000028.1 GCF_020278625.1 Wolbachia endosymbiont of Mansonella ozzardi | reverse complement strand
GTTTTAGACAGTAGATCCTAGTATCAACTGCTGGAATGACGAAAAAAGTCACTTGGATGACACCGTTCTTGACTAACAAACAGTACCTTTAATTTGTCCTACTACCATTGGGATTCTATATGAGATTTCAAAAGAGGACTGTAGGTATTAGTTGTGTTGCTGGAATAAATTTTAGTAAAACTGCTATGTAAGTAATCTGCTGCTTACGAATTTCCTATTAGCAAAAAACGGGTATTATTTAAATAATGCCCGTGCGCTTTTAGAAGGGGTATATAGCATGTGTACAAGTAGCACTACGTGCATATATAAGTTGTTTAAAACAATCTTTTTAAACAAGCCCTAATACATCACAAGGATTGTGATATGCGTCATAATAGTTATGACAGAGTTAAAATGATTATGACATGAATTAACAGCATAAGGCATATGTGCAGGCGTACAAGGTATATGCTCTGGAAAAACTGGTGTTGGTAAATGAGAAGTCATATATTGTTGTTGTAGTAAAAACCATGAGTGTAAATCATAATAGTCCTTAAAAAAATAATATTAAATTATTATAAGTTAAAAAATTAATAACTTTAATTCTAAATTCAGCATAGCAACTAACTTAGTTCTTCTTTTTACTCATACAATATTCATATCTATTGTATTTTCACCAATTTTGCATATAGTCCATCTTTGTTTATTAGAGAGTCATGAGTTCCTACTTCTTCTATTTCTCCGTGATTAATCACTATAATTTTGTCAGTTTTGAGTGCGGTTGATAGCCTGTGTGTGATTATGATCGTTGTTCTGTTTTGCATTAATTTGCTCAGTGCTTTTTGTACGAAGTTTTCACTTTTGTAATCAAGGGCAGAGGTTGCCTCATCCAGTACTAAGACTTGGGGATTTTTGAGTATGGCTCTAGCTATTATAATACGTTGCTTTTGTCCTTCGGAAAGTTTTAATCCTCTTTTCCCTACAAATGTGTCAAACTTATCGGGCAACCTGTCAATAAATTCCATCGCATAAGCACTGATGGCTGCTTGTCTCACTTCCTCATATTCAGCATCTGGCTTGCCGTACAATATATTCTCCATTATTGAACAAGAAAATATCATGTGATCTTGCGGAACTAACCCAAATAATGACCTGAGACTACTTAACGCAATCGACTTAATATTATGCCCATCGATAGTAATGCTGCCTTTGCTTGGGTCATAAAAACGGAGCAGAAGCTTTAAAATGGTGCTCTTACCACTGCCAGATGGTCCAACAATTGACACTGCTTGGCCTGCCTCTATGGAAAATGATACGTTACTTAACGCTGGCTTACCAGGCCGAGATTCATAAAAAAAAGTTATACCGTTAAACGAAATTCCTTTTTGAACACTACAAATTTTTATAGGATCATCAGCATCTTCTATAGAGCTTTTCATATTCTTAAATTCAAATAAACGCTCTACTATCCCAAGACCACGTTGTAAGTCACTGATATTATCGCTCAGATTATTTACAGCTCCTGCTGCAAGTGCTGAATAAAACACAAATGAAGATAGCTCCCCAATAGTTATATTATCACTTAAGACTTCTTTAATACCAAAAAAGATTAAAACGACCAGTGAACCTATCACATATGAGATAACCAAAGTTACCAAAATAGCGCGCAAGAGTATCAATCTTATGTATGATTTCGATACTGAGTTTAGACGTTCCTTAAAACGGATTTTCTCATTTTCCTCTAATATAAACGACTTGATGGTTACTATAGATCTGAAATTTTCTTCACTAAGTGATGCAAGTTCACTCAGCTTACTCTGGGCAAAACGTGCATGATTGCGCACTTTTTTCCCCAGAGAAGTCATGATAATAAGTAGTATTGGTATTATCGCGGCCGCGTATGCAGTTAGATGCAGATCTGTATATAACAACATGGCAACACTACCAATTAAAATGACAAAATTTCGCAATATGGTGAGTAAGCTGCTATTTATTATAGATTGCAACACAGAGGTATCAGTAATTAGTGCTGAGATGACGTCTTGGACACCAGTGTTCTCAAAGAAACTTGGTTGCAATTCGGTAACATTACTATATAAGTCATATCTTATTCTTGCAATAACTTTTTCGCTGCCAATGCCAATGAAATACAATCTAATGAACGCAGTAAGAGAAACAGATAAAACTACAAATATTATAACTACTAGTTTAGTAGTAAAATCGTGTTCTGTGCCAGAATCAATTATGCTACTCAAACCTCTACCGAAAAGGAGAATTGTTAAAGCTGAAAATAAAACTGCAATAAAAGCTATAATGAAATAATGTAGACTGGGCTTTATGTAGTAAAATAATTGCCTAATATTAGATCGCATCTTATTTCGAAGTCTCTAAGGCTAAGTATATGGATTTTAGTGCCAGGAGAAAGGAAAAAGGTATGGCTTTAGGTCTACTGATCGTATGAATGTTGTGATTCAACTCACAAAAAAGCCAGTAAAACTGGAGAATATTTTGGGATAACACCCTTCTGATAGTCTTACTCTGTCATAATCTTTCTTTCTTTTAGCAAGCTTTGCAGCTCACCTTTTTCATACATCTCGCGAACAATGTCACAGCCGCCAATAAATTCTTCCTTTATGTATAACTGTGGAATTGTTGGCCAATCAGAAAACTTTTTTATGGACTGACGTATTTCATCATTTTCTAGCACGTTGACGCATTTAAACTTTACATTCAAGTTTTTGAGAATTGACACGACGAGTCCAGAAAACCCGCATTGAGGAAAGTCAGAAGTGCCTTTCATATAGAGCACCACATCACTTTCTGTTATATCCTTTTTTATTTGTTCAAAATTGTTCATAAGTTCACCTTAATTCTAAACACTAGTTTCTAACTGCAACGCATGGATAGACTGCCTTGCTAATGCCTTATATACCATTCTATGCTGCTCTACCCTTGTCTTTCCAAGAAAGCACTCGGAGGTTATTTTCAAATGATAGTGATCATTATCTCCAGCAAGATAATTAATCTCTATATCGGCACCTGGGAATGATTGTTTGATGGTTTTCTCTAATTCATAAATTGCGATAACCATTAATTTACTTTAAATTACAATACTTTTATTATAAACCTAAAATTACTTTGCACAACTGAATTATCATGAAGACAATGAATTCAGCGTGCTGAGAGCACTCACAAGACGAGATTCTAATTGATTTTCATATTCACTCCAATCTTGTATTGCTTTTTTAGCAACACCTGAATGCACTGCGGCTTTTGCAACGGCAGGAGAAACTATCGAAATCAATCTTGGGTCAAATGGAGTAGGTATTATGTATTCACGTCCATAGCTCATTTTACGACCACCGTAAGCTGCAGATATTTCGTCAGGTACTGGCTCACGAGCAAGCTTTGCTATTGCATTTGCAGCTGCAATTTTCATTTCATCATTTATTGTTGTTGCACGTACATCAAGTACTCCCCTGAATATATAAGGGAATCCCATCACGTTATTGACTTGGTTGTTGTAATCTGATCTACCAGTTGCGATTATTGCATCTGGCCTTACGGATTTCGCAAACTCAGGCCTTACTTCTGGATCAGGGTTAGCAAGAGCAAAAATAATCGGATCTTTACCCATGCTCTTCAGCATCTCTTTGCTTAGCACATTCTTTGCAGATAGTCCAATAAATACGTCAGCACCTTTTATCGTATCAAGTAGAGAACGTTCTTTAGTGTCAGTTGCATGTTTTTCCTTCCACTCATTCATATCCTCTTTTCTGCCTCTATATATTACCCCTTGTTTATCACACAGCACTATGTTTTTAGCGCCCATGGACTTCAGTATTTCCAAACATGCAATACCGGCTGCTCCAGCGCCATTAATGATGATCTTAACGTCTTCTAATTTCTTTCCTGCAATGTCAAGAGCATTTTCTATGCCAGCTGCAACAACCACTGCAGTTCCATGTTGATCGTCGTGGAATACTGAAATGTCCATCAATTCACTTAGACGCTTTTCTATTATGAAACAATCGGGAGACCTTATATCCTCTAAATTTATCCCTCCCCAACTCGGTCCAAGATATCTTACTACGTTGATGAAATCTTCCACATTTTCTGTGCCAACTTCTATATCAACTGCATCGATGTCAGCAAAACGTTTGAATAAAACAGCTTTGCCTTCCATAACAGGTTTTGAAGCAAGAGGCCCGATGTTGCCGAGCCCAAGCACTGCAGTGCCATTTGAAATAACAGCAACACAGTTGCTCTTTGCCGTATAATCATAAACCAGATCAGAGTTTTTAGCTATTTCAAGACATGGAGCTGCAACTCCAGGGGAATAAGCAAGTGACAAGTCATACTGGGTAGATAAGGGCTTTGTTGGCAAGGTAGATATTTTACCAGGATTACCGCCTCCACTGTGATACTTAAGCGCTTCTTGTTTTGTAGTATAATCTAAATCGTCATTCATTATTATATCTTGAGCTCATAATTTTTAAGCATATGGAATTTTTATAAATATTCAATTGCAAACTATTAGCTTGTGAGTTGCACTTTACTCCTGTATAAGTTTGCCATACCGCACTAAAGTTACATTGCATGTTAAAAAAAAACTTGCCTAATTTACTGACAATCTCTCGTGCGCTTGCAGTACCAGCAATAATATTAAGTTTTTATATAGAAAACAAATATGCAAACTCGATAACAATATCAATCTTTATATTTGCATGCATTACAGATTTTTTTGATGGTTACCTAGCACGTACGTGGAAAGTCCAATCAAAATTTGGCAGGCTATTTGATCCAATTGCTGATAAATTAATAGTGGTTTCAACAATAATTATGCTGGTTTATAAGCATAAGATCAATGATTATACGATAATACCATCAATCATCATCGTTTGTCGTGAGATATTAGTTTCTGGTTTACGGGAGTTTCTGACCGCTACAAACGTTAGCCTACCTGTGAGCAAAGCTGGAAAAATTAAAACATTTCTGCAGATGCTTGCTGTAGTAGCACTAACAATAGATGACTACGAAATAACTCAATATATAGGTACAATTTGTCTTTGGGTTGCAGCCATTATAACTATGTGGTCAGGCTACAATTATGTCATAGTCGGCATCAAACAGATTGACTGAATTCCTTGAGAAACAATTAATATACAAATAGCTAAGATTTCAATAAAATTGACTAAGTAATTGAAATCATATATAATATACTAGTCCATAAGTTAGTTGGGTTTATATGACTAGTATTACAAATAACCCTGGTACCAAGTATTCTGAAATGGAGGATTTTTGGTCTATAATTGAAGAAGAAACAAAAAAAATGGAGAAGCTCGAGCAAAAATTATTAACACTGAAAAAAAGAGAGCTATATAGACAACACGTATCATTGGCAATAATGGCCCCATTTGCATTGCTTATGGCTATTGAGCTGGAAAAAACATGCAGCGTTCAGGTGTTGCTTGGTGCTATAAGTGGTTCACTAAGCCGCACTATATTACCTTTCACAGTTTTATCTCTTATTTGTACGCTATATTTAATTTATAATAATAAAAAGATAGCTCAAAAGGAACAGGAATTGAAGGATCTTGAAAATGGCGAAGTGGCAGAAAAAGAGAAGAGAAATGTTCCTCATACCGTTGATAATTACCTTAATTACGCTGATGCTGCTTTAATTACATTAGTTATTGTAGCTAGTATAGTTAGCGAAGCACTGGAACAAGGAATAATAGAAGACGTAGCCCTTTCAATTTCGAGCTTACTTTACTTTGTAGCAAACGCTAATTTCTTCTATCGTGAGTACAAGAAGGGCAAAGAACATGAGGTAGACAAAGAGCAAGAAAATTCCAACCTTGATGAAAAATCCAAGAAAAAGACTAACAATATGTCTGCTGCTAGTTTAATATTTGCTGGTTCTTCTATAATGTTAATAAGGAGAATAATGTTAATAACATTAGCATCATTCTTACATCCTGCTGTTGGACCCGCTTTAGGTTTAGTAGGCATCACTCTTTTGATGGCAGGAAGTGAACTAATCACACACCTTTATAAGAGAGAGTTAAAGGATGTAGAAGTTGGAAAAGGTATAAAAGGCGCTGGAAAAGGTACAGCAGGTGCTGTTGCAAGCAATGTAGACAGAAGAGATGGTACAAACCAAGAAGCAACTGTTTGCATAACCTAAACTAAGCAAAAAAATGCAAAGAAACCTCACAATAGCCTAGCTGTTTTACGATCTAATGTTAAAAACCAAAGGCGCCATCTGATTTTTTAAGCTAACGATATGCGTAATTCAGAATTGTAAACACGATGAACCTCCTATAAAGAAAGATCTAGCAGAAATGCAGCACAAATACGACAGAAATTAATCATGTATGTGTACCTACACACACTGAAGAAGATACACTATACTTTTTACTGAATTTTATTGTTTAGTGGAAAAGCTTGCAAGCGAAGATAGATTTTTGGGTCCTAAAACACCTTAATCTTCAGTGTAGTAGAGCTGTAAAAATGTGTCAAGCAATTTTTGTAGCCCCGTTTCTATGGCTTAAAAAAAACTGGATTCTAGCATTATGCGCTGGCATCAAGAGAAAAGAAATAAGCTGCTTAAGCGGTAGAGTTTTAAGAAGAAAGTTGCTTCTATTCAGAGCTTTTTTTGTAGAGCTTAAAAGCACTTTAGAGCTTGGATTAGAAGGTGTGTTATCTTCAAAACATTTTTATCTTTTCCTTTATGCTATTTGCTGCTAGATTGGAAGAAAAATCATGCCCCTTGTTAAAACTAGGATTAGATATTTTGTTTTCAGGCATCTGCCTGTTTGCCTTTACGATAAAGGCTCATGGTTCTTGTTTTGCCGGTTCTTTAACAGATAAAAAACTAGATTCTCTATTAAAGCTAGAAGGTGTGTTATTTTCAAACATCTTCGTCTTTTCCTTTAGCCATTTGCCGCTGAATTGGAGAAAAAACCAGAACCATGTCCTTTATTAAAACTAGGATTAGATATTCTATTTTCAGGCATCCTTTTTGCAGGAAAAGCTTGAGGTCTTGTTTGTGGATTAGCTGTCTTCGGTGCTATTGATGACTTTCCTACATTTGGCTGGTGGTCTGGCAAAGCTACAATTTTGGACTCCTGTTGGCCTGCATCATTGCCAGATCTATAACTACTTTCAGGAGTTCTGCTTCTTTTTTCATCATCTGATTGAGGGTCTGAAAGTGTTAGGCATTCACTTTTGCCATTATCCCAACTAGAATCCTAATACCAAGTGTCGTTGTTAATACTCGATACACTGCTACTACGACTCATATGAGCGTTACTATCTAACTTTTCTTTATTGTCAACTATCTCTTCACAAATATGCTCTGGATTGCTGTCATAGTAACAATTCTCATCCCCTTTTTTTCGTCTTACATTTTCATCTAAGATTAAACTTGAAGTCCTTTCCATCTTTTCGCACAAAGGTACATATCCGTCCTTATTTTTCTAATTTTCTACAATACTCAGTAGGTAAACATACTCTGCCCTATCAAATTTTGCTCTCAATTTTAACAATGAGTCGATAATCAATAGGTCATTTCCATGAGAAAACCTTCTATTGAAATATTCAGTTATAGATAGATTCTCATTATTATCAACTCCTGGTACAAAATTTCCCATTACAAATACCAATGGAGTTTGCCCATATTGACCTTTTAAGTTCATATCGATTTCATATTTGTTAATGAATAATTTTACCAGTCCGTGATTGGAACTTTTTTCAGCATAGTGTAATACAGTGTTGCCTTCCTTATCGGATATTTGCCATATATTGAATGAACTAGATAGTTTTTTTAAGTAGATTAAGCAACTGTTTTACAACTCTTACTTTATTGTTTGCCGTGGTTATAAATTATTAAATCGTTCTTAATACTCATAATATTTACCTCGCTGTTAATTATTAAAATCAATACACTATTGTAATTACATAAAAATTTATTTTTTCTTAAGTCTGTAGCTTATCCGGTCCTCTAATAGTTATTTTCTTGAGTTCTATATTGTTTTTTGTAACATTGCCGCAAGAGTTTAGTGTCAGCTACTTGCGTAACATCTTTTGCTGTTTCATAAATTGACCTTGTTAACAAAGCTAACTAATATCTAAATAAGTTATTGCCTAAATGGAGAACATGGAAACTGACATTGTAATAATAGGTGCAGGACCTGTTGGAATATTCACTGCTTTTCAAGCAGGAATGCTCGATATGAAATGTCATATCATAGATGTTTTGGATCAAGCGGGAGGACAATGTACTGCTCTTTACCCAGAAAAACCGATATACGATATACCTGGCTATTCTATAATTACTGCTCAAAAGCTAATTAAACAATTAATGGAGCAAGCTTCACCATTTGAGCCTGTTTACCACTTAAGTCAAAAGGTAGAAAAAATTTCGGATAATGACGGTCGAAACTTTACTGTAATAACGAATATGGGTACAGAAGTGAAATGCAAAGCTGTTGTCATCGCTGCAGGAAATGGAATGTTTGAGCCTAACCGCCCACCCCTTGGTGATATATTAGAGTATGAAAATAAATCCGTATTTTATAGCGTAAATAAAATTTCCGATTTTCAGGATAAAACCATAGTCATTGCAGGAGGAGGAGATTCTGCGGCTGATTGGACTATAGGACTCTCTAAAGTTGCAAAGAAAATTTATGTGATACATCGAAGAAAGGAATTTCGTTGTGTTGCCAAAACTAGAAATGAATTGGAATTACTTGAAAGCAGTGGAAAAATAGAACTTGTAACGCCATATCAATTACACGAACTAGCCGGAAATAATGGGCAATTGAGTGCAGTGATAGCAAAAAACATTGTTTCTGGAGAAGAAAAAGAAATATCTGCTGATTTTTTACTGCCATTTTTTGGGCTGTCAATGAATTTGGGTCCAATAAACAATTGGGACATACAGTTAGAACACAGTCGTATAGTTGTTAATCAGGTTACACTTAGAACCAGTAGAGATAGGATATATGCGATCGGAGATATAGCTACGTACTCAGGTAAACTAAAGTTGATACTAAATGGCTTTGCTGAGAGCGCTATGGCTTGTTATGACATACACAAAGTGATCCGCAATTCTCTAGTTAATTTTCAATACTCAACTTCAAAGATGGCACACAAGCGATTTACTTTAGGTCAAACTACTGTATAGTGGTTTTATAGCTCCTTAGTTTTATGATGAACGTGTCTAGCATAGAGAATTGTGATTTTCGCGGTAAAACTGTCTTACTCAGAGTTGACTTTAATGTTCCTGTAAAAAATGGAAAAGTTCATGATACTACTCGTATTTTGAGAGCATTGCCTACTATTCAGCATTTGGTGAATGCGAGCGCAAAGGTTATTGTCATATCACATTTTGGACGCCCAAAAGCCAAAAACGATAGTTTGTCACTAAAAAATATAGTTGAAACTTTATCGCAGATATTAAATAAAGAGGTAAAGTTTATCAATGATTGCATTGGCGAAAAAGTGCAAAAAGCAGTGAATGAGATGGACGGAGGAAATGTAATATTACTGGAAAATTTGAGGTTTTATAAAGAAGAGGAGCAGAATGATTCAAATTTTGCTAAACAACTAGCATCACTAGCAAATATATATGTAAATGATGCATTTTCTTGCTCTCACAGAGCCCACGCTTCTATTTCAGGCATTACAGAATTTTTGCCTTCCTATGCAGGATTTTGCTTACAAGATGAGCTAAGGTATCTTGAAGAGGCCATATCATTCGATGCTAAACCTATTACTGCGATAGTTGGGGGAGCTAAAATATCAACTAAAATAAAAATGCTTATAAAACTAGCAGAAAGGGTAGATTATCTGGTTCTTGGCGGTGCAATTGCTAACAATTTTTTGTTGTTCAATAGAGTGAATATCGGCAAATCTTTCTTTCAAAGTGGCACTGGTGGTTTTCTTCATAGTGTTATCGAAACAGCAAATAAAAACAATTGTAAAATAGTTGTGCCTGAAGATGTTTTGGTTGCAGTAAATTATGATTACAGCACTGGCATTTTAAGAAACACCGAATCCATTTTAGATAATGATGTAATTTTGGATATCGGACCTAAAACCTTGAGCATGATAAGCAGTATGGTAGCAAGTAGCAAAACTCTGCTGTGGAATGGACCTATTGGTGTCTTTGAACATCCAGCTTTTGCAAATAGCACAATAGAGGTAATAAAAATCGTAAGTAGCCTAACACACGAAGGAAAATTGACTAGCGTGATAGGAGGGGGAGATAGTTTATCTGCAATAAATGCTGCAGGTCTTACTGATAAAGATTTTACGTATGTTTCAACTGGTGGAGGGGCGTTTTTAAGCTGGCTAAGTGGCGACGAAATGCCAGGAGTCGCTGCATTGCAATTAACGTCAGATTAAAGCTTTTTTAAATTGTTACTTGTACTCAGCTTTTTTTTTGCGAAGCTGTATCGTGATTATGTCAAAGAAAAATAAGCTAATTTTATGCTTAATAATACCGGTAATAGGATTTGTCTTTTATATTAAAGATAATCACTCTAATGATACAAACTCACGAATTGATTCTGAGCCATCCTTTAAAACAAATTCTGCGGGGCCATATTACATTCCCACCACTTCCGGAGTTGACTTACCTTGATAGGGGAATGTTAAGAGTTTGTAGAGATTGGGAACCACACCCCGATAGAAGATTTCAGAGTTTTGCTTAATTGTCCGCAGCATCAAGAAGCATTAGAAGGAATATATGATAGGCTCGATCATCAAGTGATTACACCAAGTGTAGACTTGGAGTTATTCAAGGATGAACTAACTAAGATTTGGTTTACAAATAGCGGAATTGAAAAAGAAACTATAGGGTTTGGACATATTTTTGTGGTGAGCCAGACAGATTGGAGCTTGGTGGTATTCCTTTTGTAGGTAGGTAAGTTGAGGATCAAGAAGATGAATGGGCAGGTGCGATTTGGAATGATAAGTCTCTGTGCAATAAATTAGAAGTTGATCCACCAGTTTATACATTTGGAATGAAATATTTAGGAAAAGGTGGAGAAGTGAAAGTTAAGTGCCTAAATGGGTATGCATATAACCTTTATGCTGACGATATTTTAGTTTCCGCAACTAAGACATTTAAGGCACTAGGAAAAGATGAAATGTGCCTATATAAAATGGAAGATGACAATTATTAATCGGTGTTTGTGAGAAAGAATGATGCCATACTTACGTTCTACCATGACTTAACACCAAAATGTAACGGTAAAAGCACTAATTGTAGCTGTATTGATGGGAGTAAGGCGGAAGCTACTAAGCGGTAATGATGAGGTATAACAAGTAGAAAAAGTTGGATAGGATAGTTAACAGAGTAAAAACACTGAGGTTTAACCTAAAATAACCTGATAAAACCTGAATCACGCTTCCAAGTACTTGCACCCACGAAAGTAGTACAACTGCAGAGATCAGTAGATTTCTTATGATTTTTGATGTTTTATGCCCGCTCTCTAGCTCGCGGTATGACTCCCTGATAGAAATTGTTATTCTACCCAAATACCAATTAACTACCCCACTGATGCTTGATCCCAACACTCCAAAAAGTAACATAAGTAGTGGATTGTAATGCGACCTGAAATACAACATAGTACAAAACACAAAACCTTGATATATAGGTAAGATCAGCGACGATATTAGGCTATCTGTAAACAACAGAAGATAATTTTCCATATAAGTTTACCAGGTCGTTGTACCATCTTCGTTATCAGAGATTGAGATTCCCATTTGTTTTAGTTGCTCTCTTATTTTGTCTGCAGTATTGTAATCTTTGCTTTGTTTTGCTGTCCTTCTTAAATCTATCAGTCTTTCTACTTCCTGATGACTCACACCAGCAGTAAACCATTCTTGATAACTTGACCTGAGAAGACCAATAAATCTTGCGCTCTTAACGAAACTCTCAGTTAATTTGAGCTTCCCGTATTTACTACTCGTTTTGTTAATTTTCGCAGCCATTTCATGCAATATGACTAAGGCCTCAGGAATATTTAAGTCGCTTTTCAAAGCCTCTATAAAATCTTTAAAGACTTCCGCATCACTTTTTTCAATATTCACTACATCGACGTCACGTAACAACCGGTAGAACTTGTTTAGAGTTTCTTGTGACTCAGAAATAACATTTTTTGTCCAATCAAGTGGTTTTCTATAGTGAGTTTTGAGCAGTGAGTGACGTATTACTTCACCATTTATTCCGCTATGAAGTAGATCTCTTACCTTGACTACATTAAATAGGGACTTGCTCATCTTTTCTTCATTTACCGTAAGAAAACCGTTGTGTACCCAATATTTTGCAAATACTGATCCGACAAATGCAGATTTACTCTGCGCAATTTCATTTTCATGATGGGGAAATTGTAAATCTATACCGCCGCCGTGAATGTCAAAGTCTTGACCAAGGTAAGCATATGACATTGCTGAACATTCTACATGCCATCCTGGCCTTCCTTCTCCCCATGGGCTACTCCAGTAGCTTGAAAGCTTATAGTCAATATCACTTGCAGGCTTCCATAGTACAAAATCTCCGGGATGTTTTTTATTTTCACCAACTTCAACTCTGTTGCCATAATTCAATTCATCAATTTTTTTCCCTGATAAAGCACCGTATCCAGAGTAAGACTCTACACTAAAATATACATGCTTATTGGATTCATAGGCATGACCAGATTGCAGCAAATGTTTAATTAATTTGATGATACAATCTATATTTTCCGTTGCTTTTGGTTCATATGTTGGTTCTGTACAGTTTATGCTTTCCATGTCTTCATGAAAAGCCCTAGTATAGTATGCGCTGATGCTTTCTATACTGCTATTTTTCTCACTTGCTGCGTTGATTATCTTATCATCAATATCGGTTATGTTGCGCACATAAGTAACTTTGCCATAACAAAATTTAAGCAGTTGAAATAATACATCATAAACAACAACAGAACGCGCATTGCCTATGTGAGCTGTGTCATATACTGTTGGTCCACAAACGTACATTTTTACATGATCTTTGTCGATCGGTATAAAGGGCTCTTTTTTTTTGTTAAGGTGTTATAGAGCCTAACCATATACAAAACTTTTTAGAAAGGAAAACGCACCAAGTATAAGCTGTGGTCCTTTAACTATTACAGCAAGGGTAAGTAGCAACCCGCATAAAGATATTAAGACTCCCAGTGTAGAGAGAAGTCCATCTTTACTCATAATACCAAGTGAAATGAGAGTTGTGCCAATTGCAGGAATGAAATTAGTTAGGGGCAGCGGAATGGCTATCGATAATGCGCAAAGCAGCATTATGAAAGCTAAAATCTTTTCACCTGGCC
>NZ_JADAKK010000027.1 GCF_020278625.1 Wolbachia endosymbiont of Mansonella ozzardi | reverse complement strand
ACTACTATAAGTCCTTATCTTACCTCTCTTGGACTATTATGGGAAGGGCTATAAGCACTATTTACCTGTACAGGGTTGCTGACGAAACTTAGAGGTGAATGGTAATGATTATTATAACTTTCCTTATTGCTATCATATCCATTGTTAACACTTAAAGACCTGGATAGTTTTCTCTTCTTTAATGAAACATTATCAGGATCATTAAGAACATCTACCGTTATTGTACATGCTTGATTGAGGTCAATTTGTTTGTTGGCGAGTAGACGAATGTCTTTTTCCAGTGCTTCTATTTGATTACGGAAAACTTCCCCTTCTTTCTTGTTTTGTAATTTGCTTTCCAGATTTTCAATTTTCCGAACTTTATTCTGCAATTATTTTTCTCAAATCATTAATCTCTATGCCTTGTTCTTTTAACAACGCATGATACTTTTCGCGCGTTTTTCTCTCATTCTTTAGATTGTTTTTCAAATCTTCAATTTCATTCTCTGATTTTCTATTTTACACATATAAAACTCCCCTACTTCTTGGCTTTTTTGTTCTAATTTCTGGAGTTGAGCACGCAAGTCTTGCATAGTTTTTTTTCACTTATTACTAGTTCTGTGTCTTCAATATGTTTGCTGCTCTGCTCCTTTTGATTTTCCCAGCTCATCCTTTAACTTCCTGTTTGTACGTCAACAAGTTTTAACTTTTCCCCTAGTTCTTTATTTTTCTCTTCCAGTTGATACAGTTCCTTTTGCAATTCCCCTAATTTATTTAGCAGCTCTTCCTTTTTTATATGAGCAACTTCCAACCTTTTCTTTAGGTCTTCCTTTTTTTATACCACTTTCAAGCTCTTGTGTTTTCTCTTGTAGGGTTGCTGATGTGTTTGCTAACTCTACATTTTTTTGCTTCTTTATTTTTCAAGCTCACTCTGTAAGTCGCCGCTTCTTCCTTTCAACCTCTTGCTCAATCGCTTCAATCTTCTCATTTAATCTCTCTACTTCTTTTCTACTTGTAAATTTTCAATCTTTTTCTCTTGTACTGTAATTGTTTGCTTAGCTCCTTCGGGTTCACGTTGTAAATCATTCCCATGCTTGTTTAATTCTTTAATTTCTCACTAAGGTTGCAACTGGCCTAGAATCAATTCCCATCTGGGTTACAACCTGTCGCGAATCAACTTCTGTTTGAGTTGATGCATCGTTGTTAGTAAAAAAAAGGGGACTATTGTCAGCATTACTTTCAAAGTCTTGCCCATCTAATTCCTTCTCTTGATTTACTACTCTTATAGACTCACTACCTTGTAGGTTATTATTAGCAACTGGCACAGCATCTGGCAATGGTGCAGTCTTATTCTTTTCCAATAATGCTTTCACAGCATCATATATCATATAAGGAAAGACCTTGAATATACAATTCCTTATTTAGTTCCATTAATTCCCAAAGCTTCTTCGATGGTGACTCAAAATTTCTACCATCAAATTTCGGTATTTCAGTAATGCCATCGTTACTTATGTTCATAACCACGGTACACATAAAAGTTCTCTCAGATTTATCTGTTGCAGGCCAAGTGCTCGTCATTTCGTAATACGCACCCTCTTTAAATTCATAATGTCTTTCCTTATCCACTCGAATGGCATGTATTTTATGTTTCTTATTGCAATAAATCTTCACTTACCGACACTTTTCTCTTGCTGTAAAATATTACTGATTCTCACTAATTCATTTCCCATCATGGTTAGTAAGGTTAATATTTAAAATTCTATCAGCGTCATTATCTTCTGTATAACAAGCATGAAGCTCTATGCTTTTCCTTTCAAAATATTCACTTACAGCTTTTTTTGCCTGGTTTGCTAATTCCACATAGTGATCCAAGTCTTTCTTATAGCTTTCGCTGAAAGATTTTCTATACACGCTTGCTTAAAATCCTCATCATTCATTAAGTCTCTTAACAGATCGTAAAATTCCCATTCATCCTGATAATATTTTCTAAAAACAGTAATGCTGTTTTTCCCTCTAGTTCTGCTAATATTTCTTTCAACGTCAGGAAATTTGTTGGCATAACATACTCCTTTTTGCTATATCCTCCTAAGAATAACTAGACTATTAAAGCCTCTTCTATATTAACTTTTGTAATTAAACTTGAGCTTGGTTCTTTCCTTTTTGCTGCATACCGAACTTACCTTACTATATCTACAATACTACTTCAATAACAGCATTATATCTTAAGTTATGTAAAAATTTTCTTGGATATAAGTAACGAACAGACAAAGTCTGTTAAACCTGAAAGAAACTGCACAGTACGATATCGCTTAACTACTGATTTCAGAATTAATATGCTTTTTCAACCTGTTGCACAATTTTATAAAAGCAGTCGAAATCTAAGCTTGCACTGCCAATTAAAACTCCTGATAAATTTGATATATTCAACAAATTTTCTATATTTTCTGAACTGACTGAACCACCATATATAACGTGCTTTTTACCAGTGCAAGATTTTATCACTTCTATTACCTCAGCAATTGCATCATTGCTTGGCACATGTCCTGTACCTATCGCCCATATCGGTTCATATGCTACAGTATATTCACCATGTGTTGGCAAACGGTTTTTGCATTGATATCCTATTGCTTCCTTTGTTTTTTCACCCTTGTAATCTTTTGCATTTCCACTTACACAAATTATTGGGTGTAAACCCGATTCTATTGCTGTTTCTGATTTAAGTTTTATTTCACTATCTGTTTCGTTGGTTCTTTCAGAATGCCCAAGTATCACGTAAGTGCATCCTAATTCTTTCAGCATTTTTGCGCTGATTTCACCTGTGTAAGAACCAGATTTTTTATGATGGCAGTTCTGCGCTCCTATACTAATATTATTGCTTAGTTCTATGTCGTCTGGAAATGATGTAAAAGGTGGACAAATCACTAGTCTAGAGGAAATTTCATTGCTCTTGCTGTTAAGCTTGCCTATGAAGTCAAAAAATGAAGATCGTGTCCCATTCATCTTCCAATTTGCTACTATTAAAAAGGACATCAGCTCTTTACTATATTAGGTGAAAGTGCCGGCTGTCGGACTTGAACTGACAACCTACTGATTACAAGTCAGTTGCTCTACCAATTGAGCTAAGCCGGCGTTAAATACGTTAACAATATACAATTATCAATGAATTTTCGTCAACCAATTTTTAAAATTATCAAAATACTCCACAATACAATAATATGGGAAAATTTTTATTGAAGCCAAAAAAGAGCCTAGGGCAAAATTTTATTTTATCGAGTGAGATAACGAAAAAAATAGTCGTTTTAGCTGGTAATCTGAAAGATTTTAACGTTATTGAAATTGGTCCTGGGTATGGTGCATTAACAAGAGAAGTATTGGCACATAATCCAAGATCTCTGCTTGCTATAGAAAAAGATAGCAATCTAGTGAAATACCATAATCAACTGCTGAATGAGCATCAGGGAAGGTATAGGATTGTAGAAGCAAATGCACTGCATGTTATAGAAGAAAAGCTAATAGAACGCCCAGTCAAAGTCATTGCTAATCTACCTTACAATGTCTCGGTAGCATTATTTTTGAAGTGGTTAAACAACATAAAATTTTTTACAAGTTTGACATTGATGTTTCAGAAAGAGGTAGCAGATCGCATTATAGCAAGACCTAGTTCCAAAAACTATGGTTCTCTATCGGTGCTAAGCCAGTTGCTGTGCAATATAAGAAAGGAATTTGATATTGAACCTAAAGAGTTTCTTCCAAGGCCGAAAGTGCATTCTTCAGTAATTACAGTAAATCCTTTACCTACCCAAAGATTTGCAGTAAATTTGGAAACCTTGACAAGATTAACGCACACTGTTTTTACTCAAAGAAGAAAGATGTTGAGAAATAGCTTGCAAAATATAACAAGCCATGCTGAAATCATTCTTGAAAACTCTAAATTAAATGGTAACGAACGTCCAGAAAACTTAACTATTGAACAATTTTGTTTGCTGGCAAACGTTATACAAAAAGAATCGTTCAATAGTTAAGATAGCATATTAAATCAGGATGTTGAACAACTTAGTAATTTTTGAAAAACAGCGCTGATTATAATTAGCCATTTTAGTAAATATTTTGTTAATATACTAATATTATAATAGCTTTAATTAGGTAATGCTATGGATAACACAATAACATTTGAACTGCTAGCAAATGAATATAACATTGAGTCTTTTTTCAATTATCGTGAAGGCTATGAATCTACACGGATATGTGGATAAAACGAGTAAGGCTCTGTGTCTTTGCTGGAGTCGTTCTCATAATCCAAACGATATGACTTATTACACAATGCTAACATTTCCCAACTGTGTTGAAGACAACCTTCAAAAAGATTTGTCTATCAACAAAATTGAATTTGATCACGAAAGTGATTACCCTACTATCAATGTGAAATTTCAAGCTGAAGCCGAAATAGATATTCAGGTTATCAAAGATAGTATTAAAAATTGCGGTTTTAAAGTGAAGTGAGTAAAAAGGGCTTTGTAACACAGAGCCTATATCATCTTAACTCTTGACTCTACCTTATAAAATTTATACTTTATTTACTGTTACAGTCTAAGTTTATAGGACCGAATATGGCGTCAAATCCGCTAGAACAGTTTAAGATACATATAATAGTAGAATTACCCAAACTATTTGGACATGATATAAATTTTACCAATTCATCTCTTTTTATGATGATTTCGGTAATATCAATTATATTCTTCTTGCTCTTGGGAGTAAGAAAAGGATCAGTAATACCAGGGTATTTGCAAGCTGCAGTTGAGTGTGTATACGATTTTGTTATTTCAATAATAGAAAATAACGCTGGAAGCAAAGGTTTAGAGCACATTCCTTTAATATTCACAGTATTTATTTTCACTTTGTCATGCAATTTAGTAGGCGTTCTTCCTTATAGTTTTACAGTTACAAGCCATGTGATAGTTACTTTTGCCCTATCGATGGTAGTTTTTACTTACACAACAGTTGTTGGGTTCAAAGAAAGGGGAGTAAAGTTTTTACGTATATTGTTGCCGGAGGGCACTCCGTTATCGCTGGCGCCCATGATGGTTTTCATTAAGCTATTTGCATACTTGGCAAGGCCTATAAGTTTATCAATAAGGCTTGCAGCAAATATGACTGCGGGTCATACTATCATCAAAGTGATAGCGGGGTTTATTATGAATATGCACGTTACTCTAACCCCTATACCGTTTTCACTTATAATTGCATTAATAGGGTTTGAAGTGTTCGTTGCAATTCTACAGGCTTATATATTCACTTCTCTAACATGTGTATATTTATCAGATGCACTAAAGTAATTGACTTTATTTGCAGAACATTTTATAATTAATATCGTAAGGAAATGGTTAAAGGTAATATATGGATTTAGTAGCTTTAAAATTTATAGCGATTGGCTTAAGTGTACTTGGTATGCTCGGGGCAGGTCTTGGTGTAGCAAATATATTTTCTACTATGTTAAGTGGGCTTTCAAGAAATCCTGAATCAGAGGATAAAATGAAAAAATATGTTTATACAGGGGCAGCTTTAGTTGAAGCAATGGGGTTATTTGCGTTTCTGCTTGCACTACTATTAATATTTGTTGTTTAACATGCCGCAACTTGATGTTTCGACTTACTTTTCTCAGGTTTTTTGGTTTTTAATTCTTTTCTCTTTACTTTTTTTTGTAGTAAGTTGTTTATTTCTGCCAAAGTTAGATGAAATAATAAGCAATAGAAGTAAGAAGGCACTGGATTCTTTTAATAGTTCCGTCCACCTTCTAAAACTTATAGAAAACCAGACTGTTAAATATAACTCGGCTTTGAGCGAAGCTAGGACGCAAGCAAAAAAGGTTATAGATAATGCACTTGCCCAGGTAGAAGAGATGAGAGAAAGTGTAAAAGATATATTAGAAGAGGAAGACAAAAAAATGAGCAAACTTGTTGAACAGGAAGTAGCAAGATTTAAATCTGAGTACACTGATGAATTAAAGCGAATAGCTACTGGTATTGCCTTAATTTACTACAGTAAATTGAACAATTCTGAAATTGAAGAGGAGTTTGTTGCTAGCTTGGTGTCTAAAGAATTCTAGAGGTTTTTATGTCTACGTCACTGATTGTCGGTCTTGCTTTTTTGGTAGGTTTTATCCTTTCATATAAATTATTAAAGAAGGTGATAAAAAACGCTCTTAACAATAAGCGTAACAAGAGCAAACTTACGAATGAAGAGGTTGAAAAATTCAGAAGAGATATGTTGGAGTATTACAGGGAGTCTTCTGAGAAATATAAAAGATTAGATGCAGAAGTTAATAAAATGATGAATGAAGCTCTTGATAAGGCTAATAGTATCATTAAACACAGTAGACAGCAACTGGACCAGATGTTAGATGATGATACCCGTTCTCATTTAAAGAAAGTTACTGACCAAATTGAAAAAAATATTGGAGATTTACAAGCTAATACAGCAAGTATAGCCGCTGATGCTGTAAGAAAAATAATGCAGGAACACAAGGATGATAAGCGCAGCAGCGAGATCATATCTTCACTTTCACGTGATTTAAATAAAAAATTGCATTAGGTTTAATACAATAGCTGCCTATACTTCAAGTTAATGATATAGAAAAAAATCAAGCCTGACTCCAGTTTGTGTAAAGAGCAAGAAAAGTTTTTTTTACTACAAATTTAATGTAGTTCCTTGGCAAAAATTAAGTAATACTACTTTTTTTATGGTTGAAGATGCGAGTCAAGATATCAACCACTAAATCAAGGCTAACTACGGTGATGGTTGCGTACTAATAGAAGCAGATGGTGAACAGATTTTAGATTTTCTTAGCTCGCACTTTGGTATTTCAGAATTTGCAAGCAACTATTTATACCATAAAAGTCCTAATTTTCAGCCAAGAATATTAAACTAAGCTCGATGTTTTTTGCTTCTTTCTTTATTATAACTTCAATTTTAACACTAACAGAGAAGTACACATACTTTGTTTTGATGTTAATATTTATAGTTGTATGTTCTAGCTACTTGTTCAAATTTATAACTACAGTTTTTTAGCTTATGTGAAACCTACAACCGAAAAACAGATTATGATAAGATAAACGAAGAAGATTTCCCCATATATATAACTTTATTGCCTGCCTTTAAAGAAGGTGCATTGATAAAGCAATTAATTAAAAGCATTGAAAATTTGGATTACCCAAAATCAAAATTAGATGTAAAGCTCCTTATAGAAAGTGATGACTAGGGAACGCTTGCAGCTGTAGAAGAGCATACTTTACCGCAATATTTTGAAGTAATAAAAGTGCCTCATTCCTTGCCTAAGACAAAGACTAAGTCATGCAATTATGACATGAACTTTGCCAAAGGAAAGCATGTGGTAATACATGACGCAGATGACAAGCCAGATCCACTTCAGCTAAAAAGGCACTGATTTTTGGTCAAGGTGATGATAAGTTAGCCTATGTGCGAGCAAGATTAAATTATTACAATTATAATCACAACTTTCTGACGAAATTCTTTTCTTTAGAATGCATGAGCTGGTTTTAGTACTTATTGACTGGGTTCCAAAGAATGAACATGCCGATACCTTTTGGTGGTAGCAGCAATCATTTTCCAGTAGAAATTTTAAGGAAAATGCTTTTCTGGGATGCTTATAATATCACTGAAGACGCTGACCTAGGTTTGAGACTTTCACAAATGGGATATAAAACTAGGATTACTGACTCAGAAACATTGGAAGAATCACCAACTACTGTGTTTTTGCCTTGGATCAAGCAAAGAGCGCGTTGGATTAAAGGTTATATGCAAACTTATGTTGTCTGCCTAAGAAATATAAGATCACTTTATAGACATAATGGACTCAAGGGAATTCTGTTATTGAATCTTTCTATTGGCTCGGTAACCTTTATATTTTTCACTACTCCATTTTTATTGCTTTCATTAATGTTAACTCAAGTTTTAAATGAATTATTTTTGTGCTATTTTGTAGTGGTATACGTTACTAACCTAATTCTATTGGTAATAGTGGTCAAGTAGCAAAAGATGCCCTTTTACTTTTATGTAGTATCAATATTCTTCCCTGTTTATAATCTGCTACTACATAGCGTTACAACTTTTTTCGCCTTGTGGGAATTTATCACTTATTCGCAGCGATGGAACAAAACTCAGCACGGTTTATGGAACAAAAGCAATTAAAATCCATAGTTATTTGGCTCTTCCTCTGCTCTGTCATGGTAATCCTTATGGTAGGAATTGGCGGGTTCACAAGACTTTCAAAAGCAGGATTGTCTATCACAGAGTGGAAACCCATTATTGGAGCATTACCACCACTGAGTGAGCAAGACTGGTTACAAGAAAAATCAAAATATGAGACTACACCTGAATATAAAACACTTAATTACGGGATGAGTATGGAGGAGTTTCGCACTATATATTTAATAGAATATGTACATAGATTGGAGCGTTACAAGCTCTCGCTGGTTGGTATACGGTTAAAAGTGGTCTGATAGCTGAACCTCATGTTAGTCACTATAAGCTCGCACTTCACTTACTGCTAGCATTGGCTATTTTTGCATTACTGTCTTATCAATTTTTTGATTATCAAATCAGGCCAAAGCAGACTAAACTCAAGATCAGCGGCAACACTATACATTACACAGGAACAATCTTAGCTCTAATCGTGATACAAATAACTTTCGGAGCGTTTGTCGCAGGATTAAATGCTGGTCTAATTTATAATACTTTTCCACTAATGAACGGATACATCATTCCGGAAGATTTATTCTTTTTACAGCCTAAATGGCTAAATATCTTTGAGAACAGAGCAACAGTGCAATTTATACATCGAGCACTGGCATTGCTAATACTAGCTCTGATAGCAATACTCACAATAAAAAATGCTGGTGTAAAACCGGTATATGTCATGCTGTTTTCTGTCCTAACTCAGGTAATTTTAGGAGTAGTTACTTTATTGCTGCACATACCAACAGCCATTGCTATAGCTCACCAAGTGTTTTCATTCATCTTATTTGGATCAGCTTTATATTTCTTATGTTATTTAAGAAAGAGCTGTATCCAAAACTAATACTACATCGCCGATCTGTACATTTTCCCCTTCATGAACAGAAATATTTTTTATTACCATTTCTGATTCAGCGCATATGATATTTTCCATTTTCATCGCTTCTACAACAAATAAAGGTTGCCCTACCTCTACCTGATCTCCAACATTTACGTGTAATTTAACTAATAACCCAGATATTGGAGATCTTACGGCATCTACTGAATCCTCCTCTGTTTGATTATTTAGCATTAACTCACTTAATTTAGCTACATGAGGTTTGAATACGTAGCACTCAGCTTGCATCCCAGCATGTTTTATAAAGTGTTTACTGCCTTGTCTTTCTACTTTAAGTGTTATATCGGTATCATCGTTAATTGTGATATATAGCAACCTGTAACTCGATTTCCACTTGCCTGCTATAGAGTATGTATTGTGATTATATACTGTTGTTAATGTATTATCTTGATACTTTGCGTTTACAGGGTACTCATTGTCATTTATTTTCACTACAAGCGCTTCATCCATTGACTTATTGTAATACTTCTCCTTGCTTCCCAAGTGAACATATAACGCAGTGAAAATAAATATTTTAATATACTCTTCTGTAATAAAATCGCCGTGAAATCCACTTGGATAATGGTCTGGAATGAATCTCGTGTTGAGTTCTGCCGCAACAAAATTTGGATGATGAAAGATGGATTCTAGAAATTCTATATTGTTTGTCACTCCCCCTATATAACATTCAGATAAAGCTTTTTGCATTCTGCCGATTGCCCCTATTCTATCTTTTCCATATGTCACCACTTTTGCAATCATCGAATCATAAAACATACTGACTTCTGAACCTGCAGCAACTCCATCATCTATTCTGATATAATCGCTTTCATTCGGTTTGTCGTAATATTTTATTCTTCCGCTGGAAGGGAAAAATTTCTTTGATGGATCTTCAGCGCAGATTCTACTTTCTATTGCAGAACCGGTAAGTTTAATATCATTCTGACTGAACCTTAATTTTTCTCCACAGGAGGTTCTAATCATTTCTTCTACTATGTCTATTCCAGTTACAAATTCCGTCACCGGATGCTCAACTTGTAATCTCGTATTTACCTCAAGAAAGTAAAAGTTTTGGTCCTTATCTACAACAAATTCAACAGTGCCTGCTGAAAAATAGCCAACTTGTCTTGCCAAAGAAACACATTGGACATACATTTCTTGTCTTACCTTCTCACTGATAAACGGACTTGGCGTTTCTTCTATTATCTTCTGATTATTCCTTTGTATTGAACATTCTCTCTCTCCGAGACACACTACATTGCTATATTTATCCGCTATGATTTGTATTTCGATGTGTCTTGGTAACTCTATATATTTTTCTATAAAGATACTGCCATTCTTAAAACTCTTCTCTGCTTCGTTCGTTGCTGATGTAAATGCTAGTTCAATTTCCTCTTTGGAGTTCACAATTCGCATGCCTTTACCACCGCCACCTGATGCAGCTTTCAGCATAACAGGAAACCCAATCTCCTCAGCAACACTGGCTGCATGAATGGCATCGTTGATCTTGCCCATGTATCCTGGCACTATATTCACTCCAGCTTTTCTTGCTGATTCCTTTGCTATTATTTTATTTGCTGTAATCTCCATTGTTTCTGCACTTGGGCCGATAAAATCTATATTGTGTTTTTGCAGAGCACGTGGAAAATCTGGATTTTCTGCTAAAAAGCCATAACCAGGATGCACTGCCTGAACACCTGTTTCAACTGCTACTTCGCATATCTTTTCGATGTTTAAGTAACTAAGATAAGCAGGCGAAGGGCCAATGTGCCTTGACTCATCTGCTTGTTTTGTATGCACAGAATTAATATCTGCATCCGAATACACACACACGCAAGATATGCCCATTCTGCGAGCAGTTTTGATAATCCTGCAGACAATTTCTCCTCTGTTTGCTATTAAAATCTTACTGTACTTCTTTTTTGTCATTGTATAAGTATACTTTCTTAAGAATCACTCTTAAGAAAGTACATTCCTATATCATTGCCTGCAAGTGATTTTATCTCTTATGCATTAGGCATGTGCTGTTATTTTTGCAGCGGCCTTAGTACTAATACCGTCCATCAGAGTGTTTACGTCATTCAAGTCGTATGTTTCACCACATGCCAGGCATGACAGATATCCAAATCCACCATAAGTTATTGCAGCCATTGAAGTCAACGTAAGACTTTGAGAACACAAATACAGAAAATATAGAGAAAGACACAAAGCAGTAACACATGCTATAGCTCCTACTATATATAAATATAGGCGGAACTTCTTATTACACATGAGACTTTCTTTTATACCTGCGATTTCTCTCACTTCTTTCTTAACTTCCCTACTGACCATATCAAGAGGAGTCCTTTTAGAGTTATTTAACGCACACCTGTTACCCAATGCATTTCTGACGTAACTTGAAGTTTTCCAATTTTTTTGAATCACTATTTGGGTTAGTTTGTTTAGACTCCAAGTACTTAAATATTCTTTTACTACATCTGGTAATATCCTCCTTCTTGCTGCTATATGAAATGGATTTTCATGGTCATCGTTATACTCTAACAAACGGGCATCACTTTCAATGCTTTTCTTAAAAATGAACAAAAATCTTTCAACGTTTCCTGTTCTTGCAGTTAGATGCAAAAAACTATCTCCATTTGTTATTAGTTTTGTTTTATCAAATGGACCTTCATAATACTATTTGATGTTACCTCCATTATTTGAGAGCAATTTTGCTATATCTTCACTCATAATATACCTTGCTATATTTAACCAACATTAAGCTATACAACACAATTTACGAAAAATAAATACAATTTCATCCTAATAGGGCCAGTAATTTACAGTAATTCCATATTGTTGCAAGCATAAATTTTAGCTATTATCGTTTACATTACTGTAACAAACGAATGTGTCAGGTGTAATCACTAGATTCGCTCCATCACCAACGGGGTTTTTGCATATTGGTGGAGCTCGTACTGCCTTATTTAATTGGCTCTATGCAAAGCATCATCGCGGAAAATTTTTGCTGAGGATTGAAGACACCGACAGAAAACGTTCAACACAGGAAGCAACCGATGCAATAATAGATGGGCTGAAGTGGCTTGGTGTAAGATATGATGGAGAAATAATATACCAATCAAAAAGGATAGAGCGACACATTGAAGTTGCGAATCTTCTTGCTCAGAAAGGCCGAGCATATCACTGTTATTGCTCTGAGGATGAAGTTGCAGCAAAGAAGGCAAAAGCAAGAAAAGAAGGAAAGATATATAAGCATAAGTGTACTAATGCAACACCAGGCGTAAAACCTGTTGTCCGCTTTATAGTGCCAGACTCGCAAGACATTATTGTTGATGATAAAATATACGGCCAAATTAAAGTAAATAGCGAACAGCTTGATGATATAGTGATTTTACGCTCTGACAACACTCCAACATATATTTTCGCTGTGGTGGTTGACGATTATGATTCCGGAATAACTGATATAATACGTGGTTCTGACCATCTTACCAATACTTTTAAGCAATTACTAATATACCAGGCCCTTGATTTTGATATTCCACGTTTTGCGCATTTACCGCTTATCCACGGAGAAAATGGAAATAAGCTGTCCAAAAGGCACAGTGCTACAAGTGTTTGCGACTACGAAAAAATGGGAATACTGCCTCAGGCAATGCGTAATTACCTGCTCAGACTTGGCTGGAATCATGGTAATGACGAGATCATTAGCGATAAGCAAGCGATAGAGTGGTTTAACTTAGAAAATATCGGTCGTTCGCCTGCACGGCTTGATTTTAAAAAATTGGAGCATTTAAATAGCCATTATATCAACAACATGAGCAATGAAGATATTCTGTCTCTAATGTTTGGAGAAAATACTCCAGCTGAGAAGAAAAAGAACTATTTGCTGCAGGGACTAACGGAACTAAAAAAAAGAGCAAATTACCTGACCGAACTGCTCGATTTAGCCAAGTTTTATATCAAAGACCCACCACTTGATTTAAGCGAAGAGGCTGAGCGAATTGTCAAATCTAACCTCGATATAATCAAGTTACTTGCGCCATTTCTCTCAAATATCGGTGATGAAAGCTGGAATAAGAGCTTTTTATCCTCTCAAATCAAGGAATTTTCAAAATTGCATAACGTGAAAATAAGCGATGTTTACCACTCATTACGTGCTCCAATAACTTCGATAATGGATGCACCTGGAATCATCGACATAATGGTAATCCTTGGTAAGGATGAGTGTGTAAGAAGGTTGCAAGCAATTTAAATGAAACGAAAAAAACTACTTAAAGATTCCTCCGGTTTCCTTATCATAGTATTGAG
>NZ_JADAKK010000026.1 GCF_020278625.1 Wolbachia endosymbiont of Mansonella ozzardi | reverse complement strand
TAAAGGTAATACTCGATGAAGATTGTGAACATAAGATTGCTGTACCTGCCTGTAATAATCAATGGATCATTTTACCTAAATCATCATTATTTAGTGAAAATCTTAATTTAAAGAAATACTACAATCAAGAACTTAAGTTGTTAAAAGGAGAAGAATGCTATCAATCTGCTTATAGTAACCATTACATATCGGAAGTTATGTATGGTCTAACAAAGATTTGTAAATTAGCCCCTATAGGCTCTCCAAGCTGCAACAAAGGCAACGCCGAAATGTGGGATTCCTCGAATTTTAGTTAGACTGTAAAAGATGATAAAATAGTTGTTGAAAAGAATGACGAAGATGGGCTTTTAATTTACTTTGCTGATAGAGATGGAGCTCGTTTGAACAATTATTAGTTACGGTACAAAAAATGTTACAGACTATGCAAACTCAGTTTTAAAAGCAGTATTGCTTGAGATTGATGATAGTGTAAATCTGGATAAAAGAAAGTTAAACTGCTGAATTAGTAAGATTCACAATGCAGATCTATCACAATTTGCTCAAGAATTAATCACTAACAAAGTAAATGAATTAGGACAAGCAGTTCTGGAAGCAAGGCATGATAAAGGTAAAGGAATCTTAGTAAACAACCCTGATTTACAGAAAGGAGTAGCAGAAAAGTTAAGAGAAAATCCAGGGAATACAAAGGGCCCAAAAGGTGAGCGGGTTTCAAGGCCCACAGGGTGAGCCAGGTCTAGAGGGTAAGCCTGGTAAAAATGGTAAAAGTTCACCAGCTGATGCTGTAGCTGCTCAACTAATGAATGACGATAATAGAAATACGCTAGTAACTGAAGTTGCAAAGAATGAAGATTTACAGAAGTCTGTGGCACGCAATCAAGATTTATTTGAAGAAGGACGAAACCTTTTAAACTACTGTAAAAAGAGATTCTGGTAAAGATGGAAAAAGTCCATCAGTTGATGCTATAGCTGCTCAATTACTTACTGGTACAAATAAAACACATTGGCAGATGAAGTTGCAAGTAACGAAGGTTTACGAGAAGCTATAGCAGGTAATCAGGTTCTAAAAGATGCAGTAACAACTGCTTTGAATGGTGATAATGATTTTCACAATATTGTAAAGAGCAGCAATAGACAGCTCAACAAATATTAACAACGCAAAGTAGAACTTTACTTTGCAAAAGGAGAAAAATTACTGGACGGTGTCTATGAAGCAAATATTGTTTCAGATGGTAAGACCATAGCTACTCTACCAAAAATAGGTTACTACATGCTCAATGATCAATTGGTCGTGCGCGTAATCATGTTACGAAAGAGGAGGTGGCTATTCCCAGAAATTTTCATTATTAAAAAGTTGTTAAATTTGGCAATGGTTTTAGCAGTGGTGATTATAAATTGACTTTTGTAATGTATTTGGTAACGAGTTTTTTGAGTATAAAAAATGTGATCCGCAATATTCAAATGTTTCGGATGAATATAAGTTCATAAGTTTAAATTATGTGAAAAAAGAATATAACCGCAATCTCAGCGATTTATCTGGCCATTGGCCGTCGTTTTTCATTGTAGAAGGACTTGATGAACCAGGCTCTCCAGGTCATTATCAAGCTAATGTGTTTGAATTAACAAATAACAACAAAGGTAGGAAAATGGCTACATTAATTGATAAATTTTACTATTTTAATGAAAATGATCAGTTTAAGTGTTGCAATTACCACAAAGGAATGAAGTGCCATATTTATGATGCTTCTGAAGTCAATCAAGAATACAGGATAACAGATGCAAATAGCAAGTTCTCTCCTACAGATTATGATGATGCAATTCTTCATACCATTCTATAGTTAATTTAACCATTCTCACATAGCTGACCAAGAAAAGGCTTTCCCAAGTCATACCTCTACAGTATCCAAGCCGCCAATGCGTAGCGAAATGATGGTCGTAGGTGTTACTTTAGCAATAAACACTTAAGAAATTCGCCAAAATGAGAAAAAAAGGTAAAAGAAAAACCCCATTAGCTAGTTATTCACTATCTATCTTTTAAATTGTCATTTTTTACTGTCTTAAACGCTTTAACAAACGCATTTTAGCTTATACTAGATAAAAACCTTGAAAGTTTATAAAGGCATGAGGTGTACATAGTGCAAAAATTAAACAACAGTACACCAAGTACATTGAGTTTTTTTGTTATTTAATCTATATGGACTGAAGATAAACAACAGCTTCAGTACTATAATATAATGGTAATGGCGAAAGTTGTCAAGTAGTTCTTTTCATTTCTATTAGGTGATATAAGCTGCTAAAAACTATGCAAAAAGTCTGATAACAGCCCAAATCAAGGAGTTCAAAGCTTTTACTTCATAACCTCTTTAGTATATTTTATCAAAAGTTTTATAAAATATACTATAATTACAAATATAAATACCGTTGTATTTCAGGGAATTAATATAGTGTGAATGTTAATGTCCAAATTCACATGGCAAATGATGTTCTTGCCTTTAATATCGTTGGATTACCGGATAAAACTGTTGCAGAATCCAGAACGTATTAGAGCAGCACTAAACTCAATTAATCTACTGCTCCCTCCTATAAAGAATCACAATTAATCTTTCTCCTACAGATTTGCTGAAAGAAGGCAGCCATTATGATTTAGCTATTGCTATTGGACTGCTTGTTGTGATGAACGCTACACCAGTTGAAAAAGTTCAGCCTTACATCATTATAGGTGAACTTGCCCTTGATAGCAGGGTTATTTCAGTTTTAGGGGTTTTGCCAGCGGCAATTAATGCAAAACAGAAAAACAAAAGGAATAATTTGTCCGAGGGGAAATGGAATAGAAGCTTCATGGGTAAAGAATGTCTCGGTTTTGACTATAGAGAAATTGACCGATATTATTAGATATTTCAAAGGCGAGAAGTCGATTGAGCCGGTAGTTTTTAATAAACCGAAAGAAAAAAGAGCAGTACCAGATATGAAGGATATCAAAGGCCAGGTTGTAATAATAAAGAGCAGCTAAAATTATAGCAGCAGGCAGAAACAATATGCTCCTTGTTGGGCCTTCCGGTACTGAAAAGTCGATGCTTGCTAAACGATTTACAGGGCTGCCGCCCGATTTAACTAAGCACGAGATGGTTGATGTGAATATTATTTCCAGTATAACACAGGCTGGCAATTAGATACTCAAGGTAACTAGTCCCTTTCGTGAACTTCATCATTCATGCTCCATGCCAGCGATGATAGGAGGAGGGGAAAATGTAAACCTGGGGAAATCACCATGGCTCATAATGGAGTATTGTTCCTTGACGAATTGCCAGAGTTTCCAAGGCTCGTGTTTGATTCCCTACGCCAACCACTTGAAGACAGAAAAATTACTATTGCAAGGGGTAACGCCCACATTACTTACCCAGCACATTTGCAACTAATTGCTGCGATGAACCCCTGCAGGTGTGGTTACTTGGGAAATGCGAATAGGTCATGCAACAAAGCTCCACAATGTGGTACAGATTATAGGAATAAAATATCAGAACCATTGCTTGATAGAATAGATATATATATCGAAATGCCAAACTTCAGCATACTTTCTCCTGAAATTTACTCAGAGGGGGAGAGAGTACTGACAGAATCAGAGAAAGAGTAATGGCAGCAAGGGGAACTTAGGCTGAGCGCTACAGCAAATTAAGTATTAGTTGTAACTCGGAAGTAAGTGCTGAAGCATTGAATAAATTCACTAAGCCGAACCAAGAAGGGTCAGATCTACTAAAACACGTGCTAAAAGAAAACTATATTTCCAATCGAGATTACACACGCGTATTTAAGAGTTGCAAGAACCATTGGAAACCTTGCAAAAAGTGAGGAGGTAAAAAGGGCACACATTGTTGAAGCTCTCAATTACAGAGTAAGAGCATATTAGTAAATTAATTTTTTTTGATAGAAGGTTTTTCTTATTATATTACTCTTAATAAATAAAAATTTAACACATTATGTTTTAGGAGTGAAGTTATGACAATAGGTCAGCAATGAAAAAAAAGTGTCTATTAGTGAAAAGGATTCCTTTTTTTTGAAGTTTGGAAAAAAAGATACAACGAATTTGGAGAAGGGTTTTGGAGTACAACCAAAGGAATTGCTGACGCAAATTGGCAATACATATGTCACCATCCATATAGAACAGCTGCAGTTGTTAGTATGGTTGTAGCAGCTTCGCTTATAGCTGCTTATCTTTTAAGCCTAGCTTATGCAAGTCTTGTCAATACAACATCAGCATCAACTTACGCTGGTATGATAGCAGGAGATAAGGGATTATATGCACTTGCAGTGGCTAATCCAGTCTTTACTGGTCCGCTTTTAATTGCAGCAATATTGGTGACTACAGGTGCTCTTATATACATGAACTATAGCAAAGCAGATCAAATTGATGAAGTAAAGAAAGCTGTGTTAGAAGCTTGTGAAAAAGATGACCAAGGAAATCCTGACCTACAAAATAAAAAGATTAAGATAGCTAATAAGAATGATCCAGCGTAGGTCTTAACTCTAACATTGCAGTGAAGCTTGGGTTGGTGCAAGTACACACACAAGCAACAGCATAAGTAGTTTCAACAAGGCAAAGGGATAGGTTTCTATCCCTTTTTATAAATGTTTTCTATTTCTTGAGTTGGTCCAATAACGCTATCTAAAAATCTAGTAATCATTGCATATAAGGTACTTATAAAGTTAAGAATAAGTAAATTTTATTTTCTGTTTATGTCTACAGAAGTGAAAAGTGTTTGCATATTGTTAAAAAAGCAGTAACTTATTATCAAGTGAATTCACTAAATTTGGGAAATTTAAATGCCAATTGACCTTAGCCTGCCAGGATTACCTATATTGCATCCAAGGATTACCGTTGTGGGAGTGGGTGGTGCTGGAGGAAACGCTGTGAATAACATGATCCAATCCAATTTGCAAGGAGTAAATTTTGTTGTAGCAAATACTGATGCTCAAGCGCTAGAGAAGTCATTGTGTGATAAAAAAATTCAGCTAGGTATTAACTTAACTAAGGGGCTTGGGGCTGGTGCTTTGCCTGATGTTGGTAAAAGTGCAGCGGAAGAATCAATTGATGAGATTATGGAGCATATAAAAGATAGTCATATGCTTTTCATCACGGCAGGAATGGGTGGTGGCACTGGAACAGGTGCAGCGCCGGTAATTGCAAAAGCAGCAAGAGAAACAAAAGCCGTAGTTAAGGATAAAGCATTAAAAGAAAAAAAGATATTGACTGTTGGAGTTGTAACCAAGCCATTTGGCTTTGAAGGTGTGCGTCGTATGCGCATTGCAGAGCTTGGACTTGAGGAATTACAAAAATATGTGGATACTCTCATTGTTATTCCAAACCAAAACTTGTTTAGGGTTGCCAATGAGAAAACTACATTTTCTGATGCATTTAAACTTGCTGATAATGTCCTACATATTGGTATCAGAGGAGTAACTGATTTAATGATTATGCCTGGGCTCATTAATCTTGATTTTGCTGATATAGAAACAGTAATGAGCGAAATGGGCAAAGCAATGATTGGTACTGGAGAAGCGGAGGGAGAAGATAGAGCAATTAGTGCTGCAGAGGCTGCAATATCTAATCCATTGCTTGATAATGTGTCAATGAAAGGCGCGCAAGGAATATTGATTAACATTACAGGTGGCGGAGATATGACTCTATTTGAAGTTGATGCTGCAGCAAATAGGGTACGCGAAGAAGTGGATGAAAACGCAAATATAATATTCGGCGCTACCTTTGATCAAGCGATGGAAGGAAAAGTTAGGGTTTCTATTCTTGCAACTGGTATTGATAGTGGCACTGTTTGTGATGACAAGCCAGAAATTCCGTCTGTGAATCAAAGCGAGACTTCAGAAAAAGAAAAGTTCGAGTGGTCTTATAGCCAAACTCTAGTACCAGAGGCAAAACCAGCTGAACAAGTAAACGAAGAAGTTAAGTGGAGCAACAATATCTATGATATACCAGCTTATCTCAGAAGAAAAAAATAACGCAATTTTGGCTACTTAAGTCAGAGCCAAGTGAATATTCATGGAAGAAATGGAAAAGGAGAAGTTAGTTAAGTGGGGTGGTGTGTGCAACTATCAAGCTCAAAGCTATATGAGAGCCATGAAATTAGCTGATTCTGCGTCTTTTTATCATACAGGTAAAGAAAAGCGATATTTGGGATAGCTAAGGTCTTAAAAGAATATTACCTTGTTAACGACTGCAAGTTTGGACTGGTAGACGTGAAATTTTCCAAGCCTTTGAGTAATCAAGTAACATTAAGTGATATAAGACAAAACCCACTTTTAAAAAACTGGCCATGTTAAAACAACCGCGCTTATCGGTTTCTCCAATCTCAGAAGCCGAATGGAATGAGATAATAAGAATGAGTGAATGTTAGAAGTAAATATTCTTGATAAGAGGTGGCACAGCATTACAGGGGATCCAGAGAGCTTTGTATTAGATATTATAAATGCTTCTCTAGAAAAATTAAAAATAGATCACTATAAACCAAGTATATCGATAGCTCTTGCTGATGATGATTTACTACATCGACTTAACTTAAGATTTAGAAAAATGGATAAGCCAACTAATGTGTTATCATTTCAGTGCAAGCAATTATCTAACAAGTGCGATTTAGGAGATATAGCAATTTCAATAGATACAATACAAAAAGAGTCAAATGAACACCATATATCTATCTTAGCTCACGTTGCACATATGTTAGTGCATGGATTGCTACATTTACTTGACTATAATCACCAAAAAGAGGATGAGGAAGTTATAATGAAAGACCTAGAAAGAAAAATTTTAGCTTCGCTTGGCTATAATATGAGCGCGATTTAAAGGAATTTTATAAAAAATATAGTAGAGAATGCTAAAATATGTTATCTACAAAGCAAGAGAGTTTTTAGCTATAGACGATAAAAGGTAAGCAATATGGTCCAGTTTTCTCTACCGAAGAATTCTAAAATCAATGAAAAGGGCAAGGTCTACCCTGTTCCTGCTAGAGTAAAAAATGTCAGAAGATTTCAAGTTTACCGTTGGTCTGCTGATGATGAGAAAAATCCTAGAGTAGACACATTTTTCATTGACATGGATAATTGTGGCCCTATGGTGCTTGATGCATTAATAAAAATAAAGGATGAAATAGATTCAACCTTAACTTTCAGACGTTCTTGTAGAGAAGGAATATGCGGATCTTGTGCTATGAATATCGATGGAACCAACACTCTTGCATGTACTAAATCCATAGACGATATAAATGGCAACGTAAAAATATATCCATTACCTCATATGTATGTAATAAAAGACCTAGTTTCGGACCTGAGTCAATTTTATGAGCAATACAAATCAATTAATCCTTGGTTACAAGCAGATAAACCTGACTTGCCAAATCAAGAGTATTTACAATCTCCTGAAGATAGAAAGAAACTGGATGGCCTTTCTGATTGCATATTGTGTGCTTGTTGTTCAACTGGCTGTCCAAGCTATTGGTGGAACAGTGATAAATTTTTAGGACCAGCAATACTGCTACAGGCTTACAGATGGATCGCTGATAGCCGTGATAATAAGATAGATAAGAGACTTGATGCCTTGAATGATCTGTTTAAATTGTATCGTTGCCATACAATAATGAATTGCACAAAAACCTGCCCTAAAGGGCTTAACCCAGCAAGAGCAATAGCGAAAATTAAGCAGCTTATGGTAGGAAGAGAAGGAATTTGAGGCTACCTTTTGCATTCCTCATAGGAAAAGAGTAAACCTTCTGAAGCATATGGTATTATTAATATCCTGAACATTTTTCCATTTGTAAGGTGGATTGTGTCATTATGCGGTCCAAATAATTTTTTGAACAATTCATGTCTTTGGTTGCTAATAGTTTGAAAATCTCTTCGTTCTAAAAGCTTCTGAGATTCAAATAGGTAAAGCATGACTTCATGATAAGTTGGATGGGATGCCAAAAACTTTGTATCAAGTTGAAAGGTTTTCACAAAAGCATTATTATGAAACTTCAGTTTTTGATTCTTACTGTATATTGCAATAGCAATTGGTAATTCCTCAAGTAAATTTTTCTGTGCAGCTAAATAACTATCTAGTCTAGCACGCAACTCCTCTGCATCGCTAACATCTTTCCCATATATTACCGCACCACCAAAATTTTGTATTGGAATTCTAATAAAATCAAAAACCTTGCGTTCGTTTTTGCAGGTTATCACATATTTTCCTGGTTTGGCACTGTGGGTACTATTAGTAACAGTCAATCTCTGGGAGCTATTTATATATTTATCATAAAATAGGTTGCAAAACTTTACTTTTTTATTTTCATTATATTTCAGTATTGGAAACGGCAGAGAGTTGAAAATGCCCCTGTAGTTCTCTACTTTTTGTTTAAGCTTACTATTTTCTAACTCCAGTTCGTTAGCTTTTATCTTACAGTCTGAAACATTTCTTATCCACAACAGCACACCAATTACGCTATTAGAGTTGTCTATTATGCTTCTGCCATAACACATACAATAAACTTCACCATCCTTTGACTTCAAGTCCAGGGTAAAAGATTTATTTACTTTTTTTGCCTCAGTAAAATTTTTAATTAAGCTTTCCGATTGCTCAAAAAAGTTGACAAACTCATTAAATGAGTAAAAGACAGTATTAAGTAAAATTAGTAAGTTAGGAGAAAACTTTTCTATACGTTTTTTTGCATCCCAAATATAAAACCCTTCATCCACAGTATCAATTAAGTTACTTATTATAATATTTTGATGTTGTAGGCTCTTAATTTTATTATCCACTTTCAATTTGGAATAAGAAAGAAAGAATAATATTAAAATTAATAATAAAACTACTTCATACAAAAAAAACATAGTATTTTTTAAACAGACGTAAAAATTTATAACCGCTCAACAAGGGTATGTATAAGTTACGCTGAAGAAGTGTACAAGTAAAGATTGCCTAATATCTGAAAGCCCAATCTTTTGTAGAGGTTGACGGAAGGTTTCATACAATGCGCTACTATATATTTGCACCTAAGCTGCTGAATTATCTTGATTCTTTCTAAAACCATTTGAGTACCTATTCCACGGTTTCTATGAGTCGGTAAAACTCCATCGCTATAGAAACCAGCTATGTTGTCCTGAATGCAAAAGCCGCATGTTCCAACAATTTCGTTGTTTAGTGTTGCAAGAAAAAATCTTAACCCGGATTCTTTATCGTCATAACTCGATAATCCACGAAAAAACGTGCTGACAATTCCAGCGTCGTGATAAAAAATCTTAGAAGTACATAAATCTAACTGTTCTAAGAGGTTGCTACTATTTACAGCGTTCAACCTCAAATCTGGAACAATATCAGCAGGTAAGAGGTAGTTTTTCATGTTAAGTAAAGCCTTTTTTGGTGTGCTAACGTGTTTTATCTTACACTTTTCTAAAATGCCCTTTGTCTTTGTATGCGAATCCATTACCCATGTTGCTTCTATATTCCTTGCTCTAAGATAATCTAGAGTTCTTTGTACAGAAAGCTCGTTACATTGGTCTTCGCAAAACACAAAATTGAATAATGATTCTCTAGTGCCATTTATTGTAAATGCGATATTATCAAATTTATCATGCACTTCCCACTGAGATAAGTTTGCTGTGTACAGTATATAATCCTTCAGATTTTTAGTAACCAAGCTTGAATAATAAACTTTCTTATCGCGCATACACAGACAATGAACAATAAAAGGCTCCTATGAGAACACAGGATAAAACTGCAGCTATAATATCATCCAGCATAACGCCTAAAGGGCCTTTGATATTTTTATCGATCAAATTTATAGGCCACGTTTTTATTATATCAAAAAACCTAAAAGAAAAAAAGCACAACAGTAATAAAGGACAATCCACTTCTTGGTTTAGCAATGTTGAAATTAGAAATATTGTCAACAATTGACCAACTACTTCGTCAATCACTACCGCTTTTGGATCACGTGAAGTCTGATAATGTTTTATGTAATTACTTGTGGACCACAATCCGATTAAGAATAAGACAAAGATGATTGCTGCACCTAAAATTTTGTTACCTAGCATTATAGGAACAACTGGATAAGCAGCTAAACTGCCTACAGTACCTGGCATTTTTTTTACTGTGCCAGATAGCCACCATGTTGATATCAATTTATATAAAAATTCCACAGTACATCAAACTAAAAAATTAATTCACAAGAGCAGAAATAGTATCCTCTATAGATACACTTTCATACAACAATCTATAGACCGCTTCACATATAGGCATTTTTATCTTTAGCTTCTCTGCTAAATTAAATGCAGATTGAGCAGTGCTAAAACCTTCAGTCACTGACTTACCTTCTGACAGAATCTGCTGAACGTCAAAGCTATCGTTACTGCTACCTATTTTAAACCCAAAGGACAGATTTCTTGAGTTCAAGGACGTGCATGTCATAACCAGATCACCCAAACATGCTGGTCCAAGTAGCGTTTCTATGTCTATATTAGCGTTACCTGTTTTTGCTAGATATAAAGTCTTTACTTCATTAATACTATTTGTTATCAGTGCTGCATGAGCGTTGCATCCGAGTTTTTTACTTAAAATAATTCCACATGCTATAGCAAAAACGTTCTTTAGTGCTGCACAAATCTGTACTTCTATGATATCCCTGCTAAAATATAGTTTAATATTTTCCTGCTGTAGTTCTGATATTAGCTTTGAACCTAATGCACTGTTTCGGCATGCAAGAACCATTGAATAGGGTAGTTTTTTTGCAACTTCTATGGCAAAACTTGGACCTGAAAAAATGGCAACTTGATTGTTAGGTAAAACTTCATTTACTATTTCACTAGGTAGTTTTGATGTAGATCTTTCTATTCCCTTACAGGCTAAGATTATTGCCACATCTTTTTTTAAGCCACAATCATGTAATTGCTGACATACCTGTCTTAGAGATTGGGCAGGAACAGCGAGGATTATTGCTGAAGCATTAACTGCTTCCTCAATAGCTAATTTTACTGACACGCTATCAGAGATTCTAAAACCAAGTAATTTGTCACTTTCTCTTGTTCTATTGATTGATTCGAAAGTAGTTTTATTGCGGGTCCACAAAATCACATCTTGTTTATTACTTAGTGAAATTGCAATTGCTGTACCCCACGCGCCAGCGCCTAAAATTGATATCGTCACACAATGTTCCTAAAAAGTATTACTTATACTTTAGAATGGCAGGATAAGTAAATTAAAAATATAACACAGATATGTAAAATAGTTAAATATTTATTAACCTAAATACTCTTTTAGTAATAATAGCTTTAACTCAATATTTACTAAAAATAATGTTATTCTTATGATATATAGTATATCTATTATGTTTTAGATCTATTTATATAATTTTGGAATGATATATCTATTACTAGTAGTTTCGACCATTTGTTAGTAAAAGTTTGATTTGTTATTTTCCTTAGTTATATATATTACTAAAATTATAAATTACTTACGGGGTGTAAAATATGCGTATATTACTAATTGAAGATGATCAAGTAAGTGCAAAGACTGTGGTTAACGCTTTAACTTCTGATGGGCACTTTTGTGATGTTGTGACTTCTGCGCAAGACTACAACAATAATATGGTTTCCTCAAATGGAGATCACTATGACTTAGTTATTCTAGATATACACTTGCCCGGTGATATTGATGGATATGATATATTGTTAAGGCTAAGAAGTGCAAAAATTAAAGTTCCTGTCCTGATACTTTCGTGTATATCAGCTGTTAATCAGAAAGCTAAAGGACTTGGATACGGTGCTGATGACTACTTAACTAAACCATTCCATAAAAGTGAGCTACTTGCTCGGATAAAGGCAATAGTACGTCGTACTAAAGGCCATCCTGAATCAGTGATAAAAATTGGTAATATAAATATCAATTTTGATCATAGGATTGTTGAGGTAAAAGGTAAAACGGTTCATCTGACTAATAAAGAATATTCTATGATAGAGTTGCTAGCATTACGTAAAGGAACAGTACTAACAAAGGAAATGTTTTTAAATCATCTCTACAATGGCTTAGATGAACCTTCAGATAACAAAATAGTTGATGTCTTTATGTGCAAATTGCGTAAGAAACTTGAAAGTGCAAATGATGGAAGAAGCCATATAGAAACCGTTTGGGGCAGAGGGTATGTCTTGAAAGAGTATGTTGATGAAGAAGAATATTCTAACGCCAATGTAAGTGAGAATAGTGGTGGCTATCAAGCAGAACAAATAAAAGACAATGTATAAAGTGCTTATACATTTGAATACGGCATAATTGACATTTATGTAAGTGTCTAGGTGAAATATAAGCCGGGTTCTGTTTATGTAGCTATTTATCTGGAGTAAATGTTACCATTTACTGCTTGCGATTTACCCGAGTAGATATGAGGAAAAACATAAGGTCTACTCTTATTTAATCTTGCTCCTAGTGTTGGTTACTCGACTACCAATGTTGCCATTGTTATGGTGTGCTCTTACCACACCTTTTCACCCTTACCTAGAATACTTTAGGCGGTAATTTTCTGTAGTCCTATAACTAGAGTTACCCCCGGCGGGCGTTACCCGTCACTATTTTTCCTTGGAGCCCGGACTTTCCTCTGCTGTGCTTATCACACAACAGCAGCTACTTATTTCACCTAGGACTAACTTTAACACGAAAATCATAAAAGTAAAATAAATTCCCTACTAATCAATGGTCAGCATATCAAACATCAGGCAAAACAGCTAGAGGTAATGTCCTAGTACATTATTGTTATTCAAAGATAATCCTCTAGATCCTGAATTTATACTACCTTCAGGTGACGTACTGCTCAACTTGCTACCACTTTCCACTGATATGCTGCTTAACACTATTTCAGTACTGCTTGTTTTGCTGTCACTGATAAAAAGTTCTCCACTACTGCTATTCGATGTGACTCTAAATCAGATAGCTCTAACGCAGGAGCAGCATTATAGTAGTGATGTTTCTTAACATATTTATATGCTATGAACCCTATAATTTCAATAACAATGCCCATTGTTCCAAGTACAGACCTTGCTATTATTCCTACCTCAAGACCAGTTATAACATGTTGAACTGGATGCGGAGAAGAAGTTTGTTGAAGAAGCAAAGTTGTAATAGGCGCGGAAGTCGTCAACTCTCTTGTTCTGTTGCTTGGTATAGTAAATACTATTTATGTAGTTTCCTCTGAGTTTGTAATTGGTTCATGAGTTGGCGTTGTGACTCGTTTAACTGTTGTTGCTTGTGAAGTGGCAGGAGTTATTGACCTCGCTGTTGCAAAAGATTTTTGCAGTACTTGTTCCAGCTTCTGTAGTAACCGTGGTAGCTTGTGATGTGGTAGCTGCTGTTGTTGGCTTTGCTGTTTCAGAAGATTTTGCAGTACTTAATTTCATCAGTGTCCGTAATAACTGGGTAGCTTTTGAGGTAACGGTTGTTTCAGATATTGTTGAGTTCACTGTTGTAGGCACTGTACTTGTTTGAGTTGCTAACTCTGCTGTTGAAGGATGAGTAGTTTCCACGGCGTCAGTTTTTGTTGTATAAGTAACTGTAGCGGTTAACGTTTTCGTAGAAGTCTCAACTTTCCTTGTGATAGTTGTGGGAGCTACGGTGCTGTTAGAAATAATACTAGGCGTTAATCGACCGTTGATGATATTAACAAAATCGTTGAGAGTTTTAATACTATCTGCTGGCATTGTTGTTACCTTGGTTCGAATCTTCTGCGATTGAAAATTATGACATTTTCTCCGCTTGTTGCAGTTACAATAAAGCAACCTTGACCGCCGTCTTTAACATACAATTGATCTATAGGATCTTTATAGCCCTTCCCATAATAGTCCAAGAGAGGTAAGATAAGGACTTATAGTAGTG
>NZ_JADAKK010000090.1 GCF_020278625.1 Wolbachia endosymbiont of Mansonella ozzardi | reverse complement strand
TCATTCCAGCGCGTGATGCACAGCTGTACGAATATTAATTATAGAAAGGAAAAAAGGTAATAATCGTAGATTTTGTCTGGATTTCCACCACAGTATTCAATGACTGGTTTCAGGATTTCAAGTCTAAGCTCATTCATGAAAGCACGCCTAATGAACTTATAGCTCTCCATTCCGCTGCGTTTTCTGTTAGTAAAATGGAAACTATAAGAATCATGTACAGTGTAACCATAATAGTGCTTTTGCTGTATCCAAGAAAATGCTTTGGTTGAGCTTCCGCTTGATAAAGCTAAAAGACACTTCTATTGACCAACGTTTTTTATAGATATCACAGGTCTCTATAGCAGACACTCCATAGATATTAGTTAAAAATGTAAGAACCTAACCACTTATCTGACTTTTTGCTCTAATCAACCTGATCTTAAATGACAAAAATCTCGAACCATCTTGCCCCAATCTGACTATGACATCCTCCGTCAGTTCAAGTATTTTCGTTTTCAGACCTTCAACCTCTTGGTGGGTTCGAACCATTTTATAGCGAATATTATCATTGCTGCGGGGTATGCCTTCCTTTATAAACTCCTCAAAAGTTGCACGTTTTTGTAGCCCACGGTCAAATATGTGACTCTTTACCGTGATTGAGCTCGAAACAAATTTATTATCTGAAAAACCCTCTGCCTGAGTATATAAATTAAGCAGCTTTGCAAATCTTCCATCTGTTGCAATTGTACATTTTATCACGTTTTTTTGGCAATATTTTGTGTTTTTGCAGGGAATGCCAAGCTGCAATAATTTACTTGATAGCTGAAGTATTGTTGAATCTATGATCATCAATTTCTTTTGAGCTCCAAAAACTCTGTAAAATAAACAAAAAATCTTTTCAAAGTACTCAATAGGTATTGTTTCCAAACGACTTGCAACTGATGAATGACGTGTATCGAAGTTAAACATGCAGCGATAATTTCCCTCAATAGTGAGCAAACTCAGCTCATCTTTCTCCAATATGCTATATAGCAGCAAATTAAATATATTTTCCGCTGTAAGTTTGCTAGCCCTGTAATCGGCACCGACAGCTTCACCTATTTTGTCCAGTTCTACCTCTGGCAATTTTGATATTATTTCTTTGTAGTGAAATGTCTCATACCTCAATACTTTCCTTTCATTATACTCTTTTAAAGAATGTTCGTACAGCTGTGCTCTTGACTCTGGAATCTAGGA
>NZ_JADAKK010000089.1:496-1339 GCF_020278625.1 Wolbachia endosymbiont of Mansonella ozzardi | reverse complement strand
ATAATAATATGTCTTTTATAAGGGCAAAATCGGAACGTAGCTTCATGAAGACAGTGAACGGTTCATGCTTCACACCACTTGCAGCTTTGGCAGAATATGTGAGTGAAAATATACTACATCTTCGTTGTATGTTAGCAGACGAAAAAAACATATACTTTACTGAACGCACTTCATTTGCAGAAGATGCAGAAAAAATGGGTATGGATGCAGGATTAGAGTTGAAATCAAAATGCTTATAAGCTTGCCTAAAGTACATGGAATCTATTGCTGTAATATTTCTATGTCTAAAATGACGTGGTTGAATGTCGGTGGACAAGCTGATGTGTTATTTAAACCACGTGATATTGAAGATTTAATATGCTTGATTAAAAATACTGAATTGCCAATCAATGTTATCGGTGCAACATCCAACATAATAGTACGAGATAGTGGCATTCGAGGCATAACAGTGAAATTGGGTAAGGAGTTTGCGTATATTAAATGTAAAAGCGACAATTCTATCGTTGCAGGTGGTGCTGCGCTACTTAGCAATCTCGCTTACTTTGCCGGGGAACAAAAAATTAGTGGACTTGAGTTTTTAGCTGGAATTCCAGGAACGGTTGGCGGTGGGATAGAAATGAATGCAGGTGCATATGGTAGTGATATCGCAAGTGTTGTACATTCGATAAAAGCAGTGAACTTAGAGGATAGAAACCTATATGAATTCTTCAGCGAAGAGATGGGTTATGTTTACCGTGGGCATAGCTTGAACGGGCAGTGGATCTTCGTTGAAGCTGAGTTTAAAGGAGTAAGTTCAGAGCACGAGATTATACTGAGAAGGCTAAAGGAAATTATCGAAAACAA
>NZ_JADAKK010000089.1:0-486 GCF_020278625.1 Wolbachia endosymbiont of Mansonella ozzardi | reverse complement strand
GCCAACCAATAAGAGGAAAGACTGCTGGTTGTATATTCAAAAATCCAAAAGACTACCAAGCATGGAAACTGATTGATAAATCCGGCTGCCGAGGGTTAGATAACGGTGGAGCTAAAATTTCTAAGAAACATTGTAATTTTCTACTCAACTATAATAATGCAACTGCATCTGACTTGGAAAACCTTGGCAACAAGGTAAGAGATGCAGTGAGAGATAAGTTTAACGTTGAACTTGAGTGGGAAATAAGGGTTTTAGGCAGCTATTAGGCGTTTTTTTTACAGCCGCTGTATTTCCCAGTTGTTCAACACTACCTATCTTAATTTCTAAAGTGTTCTTTATAAATTTATTAGCTTGGTCTTTGCTCATAAAAAAACTATACGCTTGTTGGTCATTGATTTCTTTATAGTATCTCTATCTTCTTCGTTATCTGTACATTTATAGCCCTTCCCATAATAGTCCAAGAGAGGTAAGATAAGGACTTATAGT
>NZ_JADAKK010000088.1 GCF_020278625.1 Wolbachia endosymbiont of Mansonella ozzardi | reverse complement strand
ATTTCGCTACCTTAGGACCGTTATAGTTACGGCCGCCGTTTACCGGGGCTTCGATTCAAAGCTCTCACCTCTCCTCTTAACCTTCCGGCACCGGGCAGGCGTCAGGCCCTATACGTCGTCTTACAGACTTCGCAGAGCCCTGTGTTTTAGATAAACAGTCGCCACCCCCTGGTCTGTGCCCCTGTCTCAGACTTGCGTCCAAGACAGGCCTCCTTATCCCGAAGTTACGGAGGCAAATTGCCGAGTTCCTTCAGCATAGTTCTCTCAAGCGCCTTGGTATACTCTACCTGTCCACCTGTGTCGGTTTCGGGTACGGTCTCACGCGGGGGCTATTTCCTGGGACCCCTTCACCGCCCGAGCAATCCGATAAGCTCGAACGATATACGGCATCCGTCACCACCCGCTGGCCAGGGAATATTCACCCTGTTCCCATCGACTACGCCTTTCGGCCTCGCCTTAGGGGCCGGCTAACCCTGCGCAGATTAACTTTACGCAGGAACCCTTGGACTTTCGGCGAGAGTGTCTTTCACACTCTTTGTCGTTACTCATGTCAGCATTCGCACTTCCGATACCTCCAGGACCCCTCACGGATATCCCTTCACAGGCCTACGGAACGCTCCGCTACCGCGTGATCCTTGCAGATCACACCCAAAGCTTCGGCTCGTGGCTTGAGCCCCGTTACATTTTCGGCGCAGGAACCCTTGTTTAGACCAGTGAGCTGTTACGCTTTCTTTAAAGGATGGCTGCTTCTAAGCCAACCTCCTGGTTGTTTTGGGATTCCCACATCCTTTCCCACTTAGCCACGAATTGGGGGCCTTAGCTGTTGGTCAGGGTTGTTTCCCTCTCCACGACGGACGTTAGCACCCGCCGTGTGTCTCCCGAGCAGTACTCGTGCGTATTCGGAGTTTGGTTAGGTTTGGTACCGCTGTGGGCGGCCCTAGCCCATCCAGTGCTCTACCCCGCACGGTATTCACTCGAGGCGCTACCTAAATAGCTTTCGCGGAGAACCAGCTATTTCCGAGTTTGATTGGCCTTTCACCCCTAGCCACACGTCATCCAAGACCTTTTCAACGGGCACTGGTTCGGACCTCCAGTGGGTGTTACCCCACCTTCATCCTGCACATGGCTAGATCACTCGGTTTCGGGTCTAAAGCAACGAACTGAACGCCCTATTCAGACTCGCTTTCGCTGTGCCTACACCTACCGGCTTAAGCTTGCTCGTTACTTTAAGTCGCTGACCCATTATACAAAAGGTACGCGGTCACTCAGGACGAACCTTGAGCTCCCACTGTTTGTAAGCATCCGGTTTCAGGAACTGTTTCACTCCCCTCGTCGGGGTGCTTTTCACCTTTCCCTCACGGTACTTGTTCGCTATCGGTCGCTGAGGAGTACTTAGGCTTGGAGGGTGGTCCCCCCATGTTCAGACAGGATTTCACGTGTCCCGCCCTACTCGAGTCCTGGCAATCGTCCGTCCCGTACGGGGCTGTCACCCATCTCGCCGGCCATTCCAGACCGTTCCGGTAAACTAAAGCCAGGCAC
>NZ_JADAKK010000087.1:966-1642 GCF_020278625.1 Wolbachia endosymbiont of Mansonella ozzardi | reverse complement strand
CATCACGTAACTTTTCAATATCAATTCCTTCTCTATAATATTTTTGATACGTTTCACCACGTTCTTTATTCAAACTATTGAATTTGTCTACCTGACTCTTAATTTCTGTATTATATTTTGATAATACCTTAAAAGCCTGATTTTTATACTCTTGACTGTTTCGGTACTCATTACCTTGTTGATCAGAGTAAGTGAGTTTGGTTTGCTCATCAGGAGTTTTTATTACTTTTAAGAAGTGATATTCCTTTGATATATCGAGATTGTCATTTGTTGCCCTGTTAACAGCACGAGCAACATCATAAAACGCAACATGTTCTACGGGAGAGAAACTTCCAACCTCTTCTCCATTCATTGTTTTTATCTCTGCTCTATAGTATGATACGTTTTTTATTTCCCCATCTACTACTTCTTGACCAGTTGCTATAAACTCTCCTTTCGTGACTTGTAAAGCATTGATGTCCTGCATTGCAACATCTGTACTATTGTCAGCAAGCCAGCCTTTAAAAGTATCATTATGTTGTTGTATTTCTTCCAAAAATTGTTTCGATCTACCGTCATTACCGGCACGTATAGCGCTTAAGTAATCACTTAGCAAGTTTGGATGATTTGTTTGCAAATACATTATTAATGCATGACCTGTTTTGTAAACCAGGCTATTTGCTTCGCTATCATCTGA
>NZ_JADAKK010000087.1:0-956 GCF_020278625.1 Wolbachia endosymbiont of Mansonella ozzardi | reverse complement strand
TAAAATTTCACTTAAATCTAAACTTGCAGCTTCAGTTTTATCGATGCTCGATCCTTGGTCATTGAACTTATGGTCTGAGTGGTGTTCAAAATAATCCGCAATTCCATCCATTAATACTGTAGGTAAGGACTGGCCTCCTATAGCTAAGTAAGTCAAACCATGTGCAAATTCATGCTGAAAGTTATGAACACTGCCTTGCTGATAGACATACATCTCAGCAACGACACCAGCTTCTCCTTTATAGTAAGTTTTACCACCTTCATCTCCAAGATAAGAACCGAAACGTTCGCTTCCGCCAAGGTGAGTGTAATCAGCCTTATCATCGAACACATAAAACTTAAATGTTTGTTCCGAACTGCCGCGTTCTAATCCGAACGCATCTTTAAAATTAGCAGCTGTTTTTCTTATCTCACTTTCAATTTTAGCAAATTTACTTGCTTTTAAATCATGAGAATAAACCTCTACTTTAATATTTAGCTCTTTTATTTCTATGATACGTGGCGAATTAAATCCCTTACCACCATTATTGAAATACTCTTCTTTAGTTATATCTTTATTTACTTGTTGATTGATTGTCATAACTTTAACCTCTAATTTGTTAATCCTTCAATATCAAGCATAGGGTGATCTCTCTAAAGAAAGCGTAAATTTCCATATCAGAGTAATTTATGCTTTAGTATAAATATATAAATAATTAATTCAATATGTAAAATCATAGAGTATGGCTGAAGTTCTATGACAGTGCCATTTCAGCACCCTTTCTCCCGTCATCCCAGCGCATGGTGTACGGATATCATGATTTGGGCTTATCAGGAAGGTATCATGCAAGTTGACATATGAACATTGCAAAACATTTGACACTGATTTACTGCACAATTGCTCCCAATATGAATTCTCAATGGCTTTGTTGCACAGCAACTTATGCGGTGATAATTTATGATAAATTCATGTAGCCA
>NZ_JADAKK010000025.1:1280-16111 GCF_020278625.1 Wolbachia endosymbiont of Mansonella ozzardi | reverse complement strand
AAATCGGCCAAGGCCAAATCTGATTGATGAGTGCTCAAGGTCATGGCCATTGTTCAGCGATCTTATGACATAGGAAGGTTCAAGAGATGCAGATGTGCATGCAGAACCGGAACTTACCGCCAAATCCTTGATTGCCATAATGAGAGATTCGCCCTCAACGTAGGGAAAACTTAAGTTTAGGTTGCCAGGAATTCTATCTTCATAATCACCATTTAAAACAACATCAGGAAACTCTTCTTTTATCTTGCTATACAAAATATTCCTCAGCTCTTCTAGCTTGTTTGCCTCTGTTTTCATTTCTTCTTTAGCAATACGTGCTGCTTCACCAAAACCAACTGCAAGAGGAGTTGGAACTGTTCCGGAGCGCATACCTCTTTCCTGTCCACCACCACTGATCAGTGGTGTCAGCCTAACACGAGGATTCTTTCTCCGGACATATAATGCACCTATTCCCATTGGTCCGTAAATTTTGTGGCTAGAAAGGCTCATGAGATCAATATTCATTTCATTAACATCGATCGGTACTTTTCCAAAGCTTTGAGCAGCATCTGTGTGGAAAAATATACTATGCTCCCTGCATATTGCACCAATTTCTCTGATGGGCTGCACTACTCCGATTTCATTATTTGCCATCATCACTGAAACCAGAATTGTTCTATCAGTGATTGCTTCTTCGAGTTTCGACAAATCTATAATTCCATTTCGCTTGACAGGCAGATATGTAACTTTAAAGCCTTCATTCTCCAGATGCCGACAAGAATCCAAAACGCACTTATGCTCTGTGCAGACAGTTATTACATGGTCTCCTTTATTCCTATAAAAGTGAGCAACACCCTTTATCGCCATGTTATTTGACTCAGTTGCACCTGAGGTGAAGATAACTTCTTTGCTATCTGAGTTGACCAGACCGGCAATGTGTTTCCTTGCTTTTTCCACTGCTTCCTCAGCAGTCCAACCAAATGAATGGCTACGAGAGTGTGCATTACTAAACTTACCAAAATAAGGTATCATCACCTCTAAAACACGAGGATCTACTTTAGTAGTAGACTGATAATCAAGAAATATCGGTAATTTTATCTTAGCACTGTGTGCTTTTTCATTTTCTACATTCATAGTCAATATAAAAGTTTGAGAATAGAAGCTACAGTATTTCATAGCACTAAAGCTTAATTTTTTCAAGATACAATCTTGCTCAAGTACAAAATCCTGTATGCAAACATTGTTCATAGAGATAACGAGGAAGGAACTGGCTATGGCGCTGGCTCATCCTATAATATATCCAAGTAGGTCTGCTACGCAAATTACCCGCAAGTCACAATGTTTGTACAGATGTGCGTTACTAGCTGGAATGACATCATTTATTATGTAAATTGTTTTCAAACTTTAAACATTCCTACAGTTATAAGTAGTGTAGCTACAAATCATTTACAATTGATACACTCAAATTATCTTCAGTAAATAGATCAATCAGGATATTAGGTATCCTGCTATTAACTATATGAGCAGTTCCAGCACATTCCTCGACCATTTTGGCACACGCTATAAGTTTTTCAATAAGCCTTTCCCCTTTAATTTTACCGCAATTAATTGATGCATTTAAACTTTTAACAGATATCTTTCTACCACCAATTTTATCTATTTCTTCATATGCATCACTAAAGGTCACCATTTTGGATGCAGAAACTGCAATTGCTATCGCACTTGCAGCACTATCGGAATCAACGTGATATGTTTCTTCATTTCCTCCATAACCAATAGGTGCAATAACTGGTATAAAATCTGACTCCTCACCAAAGAATAATATATCAGGATTGATCTCAGTTGGTACTCCGATAAACCCCACATCTAATATTTTTTCGATATTGCTTGATCCATTCTCCCTAAGCATAGTGCTTATCTTTTCAGCTTTTATTAGGCTGCCATCTTTTCCACATAACCCAATGGCTGAACCACCAGCAGTATTTATATGTTGAACAATTTTTTTATTAACTGAACCACATAGCGCCATTTCAATGATTTTCACGGTATCTTTATTTGTAAGTCTGACATTATTTACAAACTTACTATCCATACCTAAGGCCTTTAGCACAGAATTAATTTCATATTCTCCATCATGAACTATAACTGGATTTATACCAAGCTGTTTCAACAAGACAACATTGTGCACAAAAGTATTAAGCAGCGTTCTGTCTGAGATTGTCATACTGCTGCATTTGATGACAAAAGTTTCACCGATAAAGTTAGGTATATTAGACAGTACTTCAAGCAACATTTCTGTTTTTTGTTTAAATGGTACTCCACCATTTGAAAATTCACTACTCCTCATTTCTTTATCTTGTAAACTTGAAAAACTCATCCCTTACCTTGACTATTTTACACTTAGCACAGGTGCTTATTTGATGAATTAACACATTCTCATTATTAACCCATTTTTGAGTACTTTCTAGAATGGCATCGAGATTTTTTTGACCTACTTTGTCTATTTTTGTTAGCACAACATCAAAGTTAACATTATTATATGTTAACCAATAAATAAAGTTCTTGTCTATTCCTTTTAGCCCTACTTTGCTATCTACCAACACAAATACTCTTTTTAGGCTCCTTCTTTGAGCTAAATAATACTCAATCAGATCTAAATATTGCATTGTTTCTTCCTTACTCGCACAAGAATAGCTATACCCTGGCAGATCAACAAGTCTGAACTCGTCATTGTACATAGAGTAAAAATTTATTTGTCTAGTGCACCCAGGTTTAGAAGAAACTCTGGCAGCTTTTTTGCTGTTTATCAGTAAGTTAATTAAACTGGATTTTCCTACATTTGATCTACCGGCAAACGCAATCTCTGGAACCGATCCATCTGGTAACGATTTTATGTCTGAAGCTCCAAACATAAAATTGCCGTTTGATGTCATCCTTCTTGCCATTATATATAGAAATATCTAAGGTAGTATGTATATTATAATGTTATTGCTTGATGTAAAAAATTTTTTATTTCAAGTATATATTGTTTGCTTAAGTGGTTAAAATATTAGATCTAAGCTTTATGAATATAGAAAACAATTTACAAGATTTGAAGAAAAAATTTAGTGACATAGAAAGGAAGTTAGAAGATCCTACCAACTTAAGTCAAAAAGAATTTATCAACCTTTCAAAAGAATATTCTGAACTCAGGCCGATTATTCGGATAATCGATGAATACAACACGCTGAAAGGAGAAATTTCAGACTTAGAGGAAATAATAAAAGATGAAGATAGTGAACATGATATAAAAGAGTTAGCAAAGAAGGAATTTCTTGAGAAGCAAAAGGTATCGTTACCACAAGTAAAAGCCAAGTTAAAATTAGCGCTATTACCTAAAGATGAAGATGATTCAAGAAATGCAATATTAGAAATCAGAGCAGGTACAGGAGGAGAAGAAGCGGCATTATTTGCAGCAATGTTATTCCGCATGTACCAAAAATATGCAGAAAGGAGAAATTGGAAATTTGAGCCAATAAGCATTTCCAGTACAGGTATAGGTGGCTATAAGGAAGCTTCTGCACTTATTAATGGCACAGAAGTTTTCGCAAGGTTGAAATTTGAATCGGGAGTACATAGGGTGCAGAGGGTACCAGAAACTGAATCCTCGGAAAAGCTGCACACTTCTGCAGCTACTGTTGCCATATTACCTGAGGTTGAGGAGGTCGATTTTACAATAGAGGAGAAAGACCTACGAATAGATGTTTACAGGTCAAGCGGCCCTGGAGGACAATCAGTAAACACAACTGACAGCGCAGTAAGAGTTACTCACCTGCCGACAGGAATGGTTGTAATACAGCAAGATGAAAAATCGCAGCACAAAAACAAAGCTAAAGCGCTCAAAGTATTGAGGGCAAGATTATACGAAATTGAAAGGCAAAAAAAAGAAACAGAAAGATCAACAATGAGGAAAAGCCAAATAGGTTCTGGAGATCGTTCTGAACGCATAAGAACTTACAACTTTCCACAATCAAGAATAACAGACCATAGAATTAATCTGACTTCACATCGGCTAGAGCAAATTATAAAAGAGGGCGAACTAGATGAATTTATTGAGGCACTAATTTCACGCAACGAAGCAGAAAGGTTAGCGGGAGAGAGCTAAAGCCACAATAGAACAATTACACAGGATCTTTTAAAACCAATAAATAAACAGTAAGAATAAATGCTAGTACTGATGCAGACAAAACAAGAATAGCTGCACTGATTGCTTGACCACTGTAAACACAGCTCGTTAAGCCAATAAAAACAGCCATGATAAAAGATCTGATGAATGAAATTGCAGAAGAAGCTGTACCTTTAATTTCAGGGAAAACATTTAGTGACGCATTAAAAAGCACTGCCTGGCAAATTGCACAACCAACAACGAAAATAATCATTGATAGTGTTATTAAGTAGGGAAAATCGGGCATGACTATACTAAACATAACAAGCAACAAAGACCCAATAATAATCACACCTGCACCATAAATTACACACCTTATTGCCCCAAGTTTCTGCAAGATCTTGCCAGTAAATAGACTGACGAGTGAGAAGGATCCAACTATTGTACCTTGATGCAGCGCATAAATAGCGCTTGGCAAACCAAAAGTCTCCATGTATAAAAAAGGTCCACAAGTGATAAATGACATATAAGCAGCAGAAAAAAGGCTCATTACCAAAGACAGTGCCATAAATTTTGAACTCAATAATAGCTTTCCATAGTCTTTCATCATTTTTTTCAAATTAAAGATATCGCGGTCCTTTTTCGTTTCCGGTAACAGAAAAAGTAGCAAAACCCAGGAGATTAAACAAAGTATTGCAACACTTGCATAATTGCCACGCCATCCCACAATTTCATTGATGAAACTGCCCAAAACCGGTGCAGCTGCCATGACAACTGTGAGAACAGAATTCATGATTCCGATAAACTTCACTGCTTCGTCGCCTTTATAGCTATCTGCAACGATTGCAAATACAACTACAGATGTGCTAACACCAATGCCTTGAATAAAGCAAGAAATTAAAAGCCAAAAAACTGAAGGTGCAAAAACACAGCCAACAGCACCAACGAGCAGCAAAGTGTTGCCTATTATCATAATTCTCCTTCTGCCATAGCATTCAGACAATGGACCAAAGAATAACCCTACTATGCAAAAACCTAAGAAATTGTAAGCAATAGTTAATTGAATTGTGCCTTCCGACACATTGAAATAGCGCACCACATCCGGAAAGCTAGGTACAGAAACATCAATTTCAATAAACTTGGCAATCAAAGACAAAATCAACAGAAAGGGTAGTAGCATTTAAAATTTTCAACTAATGGATAAAAGTATCACATCTAAAGCGTTTAGCAAAGAATATTTTTCACCACTTTACCAAAATTACTGGGAATACTCACGCAAAGAAGTAATGGAATCAAGATAGGATGGACACCAGCAAGAGAAACACAATAACCATACGCGTTAAATTAAAGGCAAATTTTCAAAAAGGGAAAACAACTTTTAGCTTATTGTCGGAAATGTTCAATATTGAAATAACTCTTCCAGCTGTTATTTTCCCTTAAATTTGAGTATATGCAAAACATTCATGCATTGCGTCTGCCATTTGATGTATAGGAGTTACAGCGTTCCCTTGCCAAAATCTCGAGAATTTGCACTATATTCAGTGCTGCACCTTTGCGCAGATTGTCAGCCACTATCCACATGTTTAATCCGTGTTCAACGGTATTGTCTTTTCTAATACGCGATACATATACAGCGTCCTCTTGTACAACATCAATTTGAGTTGCATATTCGCCACTTTCGCGCCTATCATACACTAAAATTCCACTGTCTTCGGTTTCACTTAGCACTCTACGAGCCTGTTCTTCAGTTATAGGCTGATAAAACTCTACATTCACTGCTATAGCATGACCAATAAAAACTGGCACTCTCACACAAGTTGAAGTCACTTTGATATCTTCACCTAAGATTTTTTTTGTTTCCTCTTGCATTTTCCATTCCTCTTTTGTGGAGCCATCTTCCATAAATTCTCCTACGTGAGGAATACAGTTAAATGCTATTTGCTTAGGAAATATCTCGGGTTTTTTGGTTTCATTCATAAAGATCTTTTTTGTTTGATGATAAAGTTCATCCATTGCTACTTTGCCCGCGCCAGAGGTCGATTGATAAGTTGAAGCAACAATTCTCTTTATTTTTGCTTTTTGGTGTAATAAGTGTAGTACTAGCAACATCTGTATTATAGTACAGTTTGGATTGGATATTATGTTGTGGTTTTTGTATTCCATGATTTTTTCTTTGTTAATCTCTGGAATAACTAGTGGCACACCTTCTTTTATCCTGAAATGTAAACTGTTATCTATTACGATACATCCTGCCTCAGTTGCAATTGGCACGTACTTTTCAGAAACATGAGCCCCAGCACAGAAAATAGCTATATTGACTCCAACAAAGTCATAATCCTCAAGACATGAGACAGTTAGTTCTTCATCACCAAAACTCACTTTTTTTCCCTTTGATTTTTTTGATGCAAGTACGATAATGGAATCTATCAAAATTTTTTCTTCATCTTGAAACTCAGCAAGTATATTCAGCACCTCGCGTCCTACCCTTCCTGTCGCTCCAACAACAGCAATTTTGCGTCCCATATAGATGAACCTCTAACTTAAAGTTATATTATATTTTCACTGACAAAATTTACAATTGTTTTAACATTTTTACCTTGCAATTAACCATAATTTAGTTATTCTCATACAAGATTAGTAATATTATATAATAATGAGGAATGGGTAAAGAAAAACGCAACAAACTTACTAAGCCTGATGTAGGTAAAGAAGAAAGTAAAGCCCAGTACGATGCAGGGATTGATTATTGTAAAAACAGCGTGGTACGCGAGAAGCTCCTTACCGAAGTTGGGTATTCTTTGGTAGATGACTATCAGGGTTTTGATAAGGTAAACAAAAACCAGAAGCTTAAACAACTGTTTGATTTGATTAAAGAAAAGAAATTGACGTTTAGAAAAATCTCAGCAGACAATGGAGATGGGAAGTATAGACAAGAAAACAACCTAATAAAGAAAATTTTCAAACATGGTCTTACGAGTAAAAAGGCAAAAGAAGCGGATAAGATAATACAAAGAAAAGTATGGGGGTTAGAAGGACTGGAACAGAATTTTAACGAATTGTTTAAGGTATTAGGGGAAAAAACAGCCCCTGATTTTGAGAGCCAAGACAAAAAGCGTAATAGACAAGGGTTTAAGGAAACTTCAACACAGGACCATAGTAAGAAAAAAGAACATAAGTACTCAAAGCTAAGGAATTTCTTGAAATCAATACCAGTTATAGGAAAATTTTTGGCAAAAGTTTTCACACCCGAAAAAATAGAGATTATCAGCAACCCTATATATGAAAGCAGGGAGGCATACGAAACATATAAAAGGTCACGAAACAAATACTATAGTGAAGCGAAAGATAAGGCAAAAACAATTTGCATGGATGGTAAGCACGAGAAAGGAGTAAGCAGTAAAGTTAAGCAGGGTAGTGTTGAATCAATCGAGCACAAGAAAAAGGAAAAGTCGTGATTCATAAGTATCTTATCTAAAAAGCTCTAGCTGAGCTTTTGTTGCGTAGCAAGTGGAGTTATACCAATCCCACTACACAGAAAGCTGACAGATGAAAGTGAAAAAAAGTTATAGCGTCATCCAATAGAAACAAAAAAACCACTTGACAACCTTCGCTACCCCCCTTATCATAGTACTATAGGTGTTTTAGGCTTAAAATTTATCTTTAATCTTTGTATTAAGTGACAAAAGCACAGTATAAAACAAGGTGTGTTATGTTTTGTTTTTGCAGCGTGGACACTACATGTCTTTATAAATTTTTGTCACATTAGCTGAGCCTTGCTTACTAAGCGGTATAAACAGAGAACCGGACGCCAAATTTTTGAGAGGACAGTAAACAACTAACATCACGGGTTTTTTTTGTCTTTTCTTTAATTAGTTTTAAAAATTAACTAATCTCATTTTTTTCACAAAAAAACTGCTTAACAAGTTTTGAAACTTCCCTTATAATAACGTTACGGGTATCTACAACCCCAAGCTCAGCTACCTGCCAAGCGTATAAGGCATTACTCTAAGTTCTTAAATAGACATTGACCAGGGCTTTTTTTCTATTTAGTAAGTTTCTTAAGCATAAAGGTTATACCAACTTTCGTTATCAAACAGGATACATAATAAATTGCCCAACCTCTAACCGCAGGGGAGCTTCTCAATTTACCAATTGGGATTTGATATGAAACTTACCTACTTAGCTTGAATAGCAGGAGTTTGGTGTTGTTGTGGTATATCGACGTCTGTCACACCTGTCGAAGGCTGTTGCCAAACTTTGATTGATTCAGAACTTTTTTGTTGCAGTTGTGATGCTAATGCTTCGTATAAAAACTTTGCTTCATATTGCCTTCCCACTTTTACCTCTCTATGCGCAAGTAACTGTTCTTTAGTTACGTCATTGCCCTCAACAAGTTTTATGGAACCATCATCACTAATAAGAATTTTAACTTTACATTCTTTTCCTTCAACGTACCACTTTAGAGCCATTTGATATGATCCGTTAGCCACTTCATAAATTCTTTTTCCATCATTATCAATCCGGCAACGTATTCCTCTTTTTTCAGATTGATTATCAGTAGGCAGCATCAATGTAATTGCTCTTACATGACATTTTTTGCACATATCACCACTTAGAATATCAACCATATTTATCTCTTTGCTATTATCACCCAGCATAACTCTTACTGAAGGCTCAACAATACCATTTTCATTCATAGAAGCAAATTTTGCTTCTTTCAGTCTTATAAATTTCACAGTATTATTTTTTGCATTTTCAGATATCTCTTGCTTAATGCATTCAGCAACCTTGCCTCTAATGTCCTTACCTTTATATTTATTTTTACCCCGAGTAGTATACTTGTATGCACCATCATTATCTTTATGAACGTAAGGTTCCGGTTTTCTCTTATTAGTAGTATTAGTAGAAGGGTCGTTCTGCAACGCAAAGAATTTATTCCATGCTTTCTCATCATCAAGAACGACATATTTATTTTCATCCTTATTTAGTGTTGATTTAGGCACACTTTGAACATTCAAAGTCGGATTACTATCAGAAAGATTGTTACTGACATTTAGATTAGAAGAAGTTTGAATTAAAGATACGGTTTCAGTACTATTACCAGTTGGCATATCTACCTACATTTTTAATGCACAATACCAGCATATAGCATTACATCAACTAGTCAACAATAATTATGATAGAAGAGCTATTTAATATATCAAAGACCCAAATACTCCTTTGCTTGATCGGTTAAAACACGTCCTCTTGGTGTGCGCTTTACAAAACTAATTTTTATTAAATAAGGTTCTACTGTTTCTTCAATATTGCCAGCATCTTCAGACAACGCAATAGATATGGTATCGATTCCAACAGGTCCTGAGGTGTTGAATAAAAATCTTAGATAATCCATATCTAATTTATTTAATCCCATCTTATCTATGCCCAATTTTGATAGCGCAGAGTCAGCAATTTCGTAGGTAATTTTTTTATCATCTTCCACTTCAACGAAATCTCTTATTCTTCTGAGTAACCTCAAAGCAATTCTTGGAGTACCGCGTGCACGGCAGGTAATTTCCCACATGGCACCCTCTTCAATTTCAGCAGAAAGGACTCTTGCACCTCTTTTTATAATGTCAACCAATTCTTCAGAAGAATAAAACTCAAGGTGCAAAGGGATGCCAAAACGATCCCTCAGCGGTGCAGAAAGCAATCCAAGTCGCGTTGTTGCTCCAATTAATGTAAATGGCGGCAAATCTATCCTTAAAGTGCGAGTGGATGGGCCTTCGCCTACCAGTATGTCCAGACAAAAGTCTTCCATGGCAGTATATAAGATTTCTTCAATGCTGCGATTTAACCTATGGATTTCGTCGATAAATAAGACATCTTTTGCATTTAAAGTGGCGAGTACTGCAGCTAAATCCCCAGCTTTGTTAAGTAAAGGACCAGAAGTTGCGCGAAAGCTAACCCTTAACTCCTTAGAGATGATTTGTGCCAAGGTTGTTTTGCCAAGCCCTGGAGGACCGTGTAGTAAAACATGATCTAAAGCTTCAGTTCTTGTCTTTGCGGCATTTATAAATATTTTTAAACTTTGTATTAAATCTTTTTGCCCAACAAAATCATCAAGTTGTTCAGGCCTGATGTTTACATTACGCGCATCTTCAGCACATTCTTTGCCACATGATATTGACTTCATAATGTTGAAAGCTCCTTAAGTGCCATGCGAATAATCTCTTTAGTCTCCAGGGTCGGTGATTCATCCTGTATTTTTTTTATTGTATCATAAGCTCTCATTTTTTCATACCCGAGGTTGATCAAAGCTGAAACAGCGTCCTCTTTAATTGTATGGAAATTGCCGTTATTTATTTCTAATTTGCTCACTTTGCCACTCAGTTCTGTAATAATTCGATTAATGAGTTTCAGGCCAAGTCTACTTATCTTGAGTGTTACTTTATCTTCATTCATAATCGCCAAAAACAGCTGCTCTGGGGTCAATTTACTCAAAATTGACATCGCAGTTTTATAACTAACGCCGCTTACTTTAACAAGCAAGCGCAAGCACTGCTGTTCTTCCCTGCTTATGAAACCATATAGCTGGGTAATGTTTTCTCTATTATTTGTATAGGTTTCAATAAGCAATTTGATTTTACTTCCAGTGGAGCATGCATCTAAGGTTTTGGCTGAAAGGTATACTATATAGCCAACACCATTTACATTCAGAACTATATGATCGCTATGAATTTCGTCGACTATTCCGCTTAGGTTTCCTATCATTTTCAGTACTGTATAGAGTTCAGCTTAAAAACTCCTGAACTCTAGGTCAAGTATTGGCCTAAGATGCGTGATCTTACCTTTTTGAATTTATACGCTTATAGTGCTCCAGAATCTAACCGTCACACTTTCTATACACTACTTATAACTCACCTTCACACAATATCGGTCGTTCTTAAAAAGCAATCTAACATTTTTTATTCCTTGATTGCGAAGCTTTGATGCAGCTGATTTGGCAGCCTGAGCATTTTCGAAAAATGCAACGTATCCCCTACTTTCTGGACTATTTTGCTTTGGGTGACGTTTTTGCATTTCTTTTTCATACTGCTTTTTATAATGAGGAGCTTTTTGTACTAATCGTTCCGACATTTTCCTTAGATACTGAACTTTTACTCTTGCAAGCCCAGATTTATGGAATCCTAAAATTTTTGCCGCTTTTTCTGAAAGGTCTATTACTCTACCTTTAACAAATGGCCCTCTATCGTTAACCCTTACCACAAGTTTTTTCCCGCTTTCTAGGTTAGTGACAAGAACAAAGCAGGGTAGAGGCAAAGTCTTGTGCGCTGCGGAAATTAAGTTACGGTCAAACACTTCACCGTTTGCTGTAAGTGTACCATGATCTTCCATTCCATACCACGATGCTACTCCTATTTCCTCGTAATGGTTACAGTGTTTGGGATGATAAGTTATCCCATTTATTGTGTAGCTATTGCCAATTTTATAATGGCCTACGGCATCATCGCACCTGCTGCGAAAACCGCAACTACTTATCAAAACAAATATTAGGAATAAAAAAGCTAGATTTTTTATCATTGTATTTAGTGAAATGGTTCGATACCATGGGGATTTTAAATTATACTACAATAAATTTAGTAATCAGTAAACGTCTACTGCTAAATATGAACAATACTCGAAAAGAAACAATACATATAATCGGCATAGGTGGAATTGGAATGAGCGCAATTGCTGAAATTCTTCATAATTCTAATTATAAAGTCCAAGGCAGTGATATGCAATCAAATGACAATGTAGATAGGTTACAAAAGCTAGGTATAGAAGTATATATTGGCCACAATGCCAATAACATCAAGCAAGCCCAAGTGGTCGTGCATTCTTCTGCGATAAAATCCGACAATGTGGAGTTAATTGTCGCAAGAGAGAATAATAAAACCATTTTGCATAGGTCAGACATACTTGCTGAGATTATAAAAGATAAATATGTGATAGCAGTTTCAGGTTCAAGTGGAAAGACGACAACAACGGCTATGATTGCCTCTATTTTTAACCACTCTGGTACCGATGCAACTGTAATTGTGGGAGGGATATTAAACTCCTCTCGAAATAACTCAAAACTTAGCAAGAGTGACATTTTTTTGATTGAGGCTGACGAGTCTGATGGAACTATGTTAAAAATCCCTGCAAATATTGCTGTCTTAACGAGTATCAACGACGATCACATAGACCATTACAGCACATTTGACAATCTCAAAAATGCATTTTCCCAATTTGTAAATGAAGCAGATTCTGCGATTTTACCTGATTCCGTAGGCATCAATTGTGATACAGGCAATTCTATAACGTTTGGGTTTAAAAATGGTAGCATAAGAGCCAGTAACATTAAGCAGCATGTTAGCAACATAGAATTTGATGTGTTGATTAACAATAACCACAGAATAAAAAACGTAGTACTATCAAACGCAATAGGAATACATAAAGTCAGCAATGCTCTGGCTGCAATATCGGTTGCGGTAAAGCTTGGAATTAGCAATGCGGACATTAAAAAGGGCCTTTTGGAATTCAAAGGAGTAGCAAGAAGATTTTCTTTAATCGCTGATGTTAAAGGTGTTAAGTTAATTGAAGATTATGCCCACCATCCAAACGAAATACAAGCAACCCTGGCAGCAGCACGCTTAATCACTAAAGGAAAGGTAATAGGAATTGTCGAACCGCTTCGTTTTGCTCGCATTCATAATTTTTTTAATGGGTTCGTACGAGTTTTTATGATGTTTGACTATGTCATCCTTACTCCTGTTCATCCTCCAGAAGATGAACCTATTTCCGGTTGTGGAATTGATGATATACAGAAAGCTTTAATCAGCAATGGGTTTAGTAACGTAGAGATTATGAATAATGCTTTGCTCATTTCACATTTCATCAATGATTCGACAAATTCAGGTGATGTAGTATTATTCATTGGTGCCGGTAGTAATATAGCTAAGCTAGCAAGAGAAACTGTGGAACTTACGTCAGAAGTAGAGGTTTAACACGATGAAAAGGATAATTAACAATGTATTAGCAAGAGAAATTTTAGATAGCAGAGGTTACCCAACTGTTGAGGTAGAAGTTGAACTCTGTGATGGAGCAACAGGTAGAGCTTCCGTACCTTCTGGAGCTTCAACCGGTAAACTAGAAGCTTTAGAACTGAGGGATCAAGATGAAAAAAGATATTACGGTAAAGGAGTGCTGAAAGCTGTCCAATCCGTGAATGGAGTGATAGCAAATGAAATTGTTGGCATGAATGCAGCAAACCAGGTTGTGATTGATAAGGCTTTAATAGAGCTAGATGGAACGCAAAACAAATCAAAACTTGGAGCAAATGCAACTTTAGGGGTGTCCCTTGCCGTTGCAAAAGCAGCAGCAAACAGTTTCAAAATGCCACTATATAGATATTTAGGAGGGGAGCAAGCAAGTGTTATGCCGGTTCCACTCACTAACATAATCAACGGTGGGATACATGCAGACAACAAACTCGATTTTCAAGAATTTATGATCCTTCCTGTTGGAGCTGAAGCTTTCAGTGAAGCGATTAGAATGTCCGCAGAGGTGTTTCATAATTTGCGCAGCATTCTCAAGAAAAGGGGTTACAGCACAAACGTAGGAGATGAAGGTGGTTTTGCACCGAATATTGAAAGCACCGAAGAGGCTCTTAATCTGATAATTCAGGCTATAGAGTCTGCCGGTTATTCAATACAAAATCATTTTGCACTAGGTCTTGATGTGGCTTCATCTACTTTTTATGAAAATAGAATTTACAAATTTGAAAATAGAGAGCTTACTTCAGAGGAATTAGCTGAACACTATTGCAATCTTGTGGAAAAATATCCTCTAATTTCCATAGAAGATGCAATGAGTGAAGATGACTATGAAGGTTGGAAATTGCTTACCGCAAGACTTGGGAACAAAGTTCAATTGGTCGGGGATGATTTGTTTGTTACAAATTGTGAGCTAATACGTAAAGGAATAGAGGAGAAAATGGGAAATGCTGTACTAATCAAGCCAAATCAGATAGGAACATTAACGGAAACTTTTGCTGCCATTGAAATGGCAAAATCAAATGGATACAAAGCCATCATTTCTCACCGATCAGGTGAAACAGAAGACACAACGATATCTCATATAGCAGTTGCATCGAATTGTGGACAAATAAAAACTGGCTCGCTATCGCGCTCTGATAGACTTGCAAAATACAACGAGCTAATGAGAATAGAAAGCACACTGGAAGAAAGTGCTAAATACTATCGTGGATTGGCATGGACTTCATAGACGAAGTTAAATTGCATCTAAAAGCTGGTGATGGCGGTGACGGCTGCGTAAGTTTTCGTCGAGAAAAATTCGCTGAATTTGGTGGTCCAAATGGTGGTAATGGAGGAAAAGGTGGTAACATAGTTTTTGTTAGCGATGCAAATCTCAACACTTTGCTTAATTTTCGTTATAGGAGACACATTAAAGCAAACAATGGAAAAAGTGGTGCAAGCAGAGATAGATCTGGCACAGCGGGAAAAAATGTCATACTTAAAGTTCCAGTTGGGACACAAGTAATAGGTGAAGAAAGTGAGGAGGTGATAGCAGACCTTGATAAACCTGAGATGGAATTTCAAGTAGTGCAAGGTGGAAAAGGTGGACTTGGAAACTCCAATTTTAAATCTTCTACTGACAGGGCACCAAGACATTTTACCTA
>NZ_JADAKK010000025.1:0-1270 GCF_020278625.1 Wolbachia endosymbiont of Mansonella ozzardi | reverse complement strand
TTTTTGAAGCACATAGAAAGATGTAAAATTTTACTGCATTTAATTGATGTAACTCACAATGATGTCATTTCAGCGTATGATTGCACACACAATGAGTTGGAGCTTTACAATAGTGATCTTGTTAGAAAGGAGGAAGTTGTGGTGTTAAACAAATGTGACTTATCGGAAGAAGCAGAAATTATGGAGAAGAAGAATCACTTGGCTAACTACCTTGATAAAGAAGTACTATACTTATCAATCGATGATGATTTACAGCCCATTTTGAGGTCATTAAGTGAAAAATTGAAAAAGAACAACCCTAAGGAAACTGATGTATATGATCCTTTTAATTCATGAATTTCCCGTTCATGGCCACGTATAAACAAATCCGATATTACTTTCGACAACTTAAACAATTTTCTGTCAAGAATGGATATTTTAGACATAAAGCCCTATCATGTAAAAAATTCAGAAAAAACGCAACACACACACTATGGAGATTAAGCACGTGTGTGCACCCATGCACACTGAAGAAGATACGCTATATTTTTTTCAGTTGTTTAACAAAAAAGCCTGCAGATGGAGATAGATTTTGAGCTCTCTAAATATCTTTACTGTAATTATAGTAACACTGAATAAATAGGCGAAGTAATTTTTTGCTGGAAATCCATTTTATACAAAATATTCGATCTAATTTCACTTTATGACGGTATCATCCAAGTAGCCTTTTTTATTACCCCAACCCCACAGCTATATTAACATTGCAATTAGCAGGTAATTTGCGTAACAGACGGTGTCACCCCAGTGCTCTGACACTGGGATCCAGCCCTTCCCATGATCGTCAAAACACTGTATTTTAACATAAAACAGCTACTTTTATACTCACCACTTAATAAAATTCCTGGATGCCAGAGCTTGACACTAGCATGGCACCCTCCCAGTAGCACAATGTTTGTACAGCTGTGTGCTCCTTTCTTGCCATTTCAGAGTCCCTTTTTCTGTCATTCCAGCGCGTGGCGCTGGAATCTAGATGAAAAAAGTGTAGATCCTAGTGTCAAGTACTATGATGACAAAGGGGATGTCATTATAGTAGCCCCTTCTCTTGTCATCTAAGTAGCTGACACTGGGATCTATAATGTTGCTTTATCAATAAATATTTAATAAATTTACCAAATGAGAAAAAAAGGTAAAAGAAACCCCGTTAACTAGTTATTCACTATCTATCTTTTAAATTGACATTTTTTTTATTGTCTTAAACGCTTTAACAAACGCATTTTAGCTTATACTAGGT
>NZ_JADAKK010000024.1 GCF_020278625.1 Wolbachia endosymbiont of Mansonella ozzardi | reverse complement strand
GATGGAATATACGAGTAGTGACGGCGAAATTTACTATAAAACTGTCCGTACAACTCCTGGTCGCCTAATATTGTGGCAGATCTTTCCTAAACATGAGAATTTGAGCTTTGACCTTGTAAATCAGGTGTTAACAGTTAAGGAAGTAACCAATATAGTTGATTTGGTGTATCGTAACTGCGGTCAAAGCGCTACAGTAGAATTTTCTGATAAACTAATGGTACTTGGCTTTGAGTATGCTACATTTTCTGGTACTTCTTTTAGTCGTTGTGATCTAGTTATACCCAAAACTAAAGCCACACATGTTGATCATGCTAGAAATGAAATTAAAAAGTTTTCTATGCAATATCAAGACGGGTTAATCACCAGAAGTGAAAGGTATAACAAGGTTATAGATGAATGGTCTAAGTGTACGGACATGATAGCCAACGATATGCTAAAGGCAATATCTATATACGACAGAAATAGTAAGTACAATTCAGTATATATGATGGTTAACTCTGGTGCAAGGGGTTCTACTTCACAGATGAAACAGCTAGCTGGAATGCGAGGACTCATGACTAAGCCTTCTGGTGAGATTATAGAAACACCCATAATCTCCAACTTCCGCGAAGGTTTAAATGTATTTGAGTACTTCAATTCTACCCATGGTGCACGTAAGGGTCTTGCTGATACTGCGCTTAAAACTGCAAACTCTGGGTACTTAACTCGTCGCTTGGTTGATGTGTCTCAAAACTGCATAGTTACAAAACATGACTGTAAGACCAAAAATGGTCTCGTTGTAAGAGCCACGGTTGAAGGAGGTGCCATAGTTGCGTCTTTAGAGAGTGTTGTGCTGGGCAGAACAGCTGCAAATGATATATATAATCCAGTGACAAAAGAATTGTTGGTGAAAGCAGGAGAGTTGATTGATGAAAGTAAGGTAAAGCAAATTAACATTGCAGGCCTTGACGCTGTGAAAATTAGATCACCTTTAACCTGTGAACTAAGCCCAGGTGTATGTGCTTTGTGTTATGGAAGAGACCTTGCAACTGGCAGAATTGTTTCAATAGGTGAGGCAGTTGGTGTGATAGCTGCTCAATCCGTTGGAGAGCCAGGTACTCAGTTAACAATGCGTACTTTCCACATAGGTGGGGTAATGACTAGGGGCGTTGAATCCTCAAATATTATAGCTTCTATTAATGCTAAAATAAAATTGAACAATAGTAATATAATTATAGACAAAAATGGAGATAAAATTTTAATAAGTCGTTCTTGTGAAGTTATATTGATTGATAGTCTCGGTAGTGAAAAATTGAGGCATAGTATACCTTATGGTGCCAAGCTTTATGTAGATGAAGGTCAGTCAGTAAAAATTGGCGACAGAGTTGCAGAATGGGATCCTTATACATTACCTATTATCACGGAAAGGACTGGTACAGTATCTTATCGAGACTTGAAAGATGGAGTGTCAATCACTGAGGTTATGGATGAATCTACCGGAATATCAAGTAAAGTAGTGAAGGATTGGAAATTGCACTCTGGTGGAGCTAACTTGCGTCCTCGTATAGTGTTGCTTGACAATAACGGTGAAGTAATGACACTCGCAAGTGGCGTTGAAGCATGTTATTTTATACCAATTGGTGCAGTACTAAATGTACAAGATGGCCAAAAGGTTAACGCAGGTGATATCATTACAAGAACGCCAAGAGAGTCAGTCAAAACTCGTGATATTACTGGTGGTCTACCAAGAGTCATAGAATTGTTTGAAGCACGACGTCCTAGGGAGCATGCAATTGTTAGTGAAATAGATGGTCATGTAGCATTTTCTGAGAAAGATCGGAGAGGAAAACGCAGCATATTAATTAAACCTGTAGATGAGCAGGTTTCTCCAGTTGAATATCTGGTATCAAGGAGCAAGCACGTAATAGTTAATGAGGGTGATTTTGTACGTAAAGGTGATCTATTGATGGATGGTGATCCTGACCTTCATGATATTTTACGTGTACTTGGACTCGAAGCTCTAGCACACTATATGATTTCTGAAATACAGCAAGTCTATAGATTGCAGGGTGTTCGTATAGACAACAAGCACCTAGAAGTAATATTAAAACAAATGTTGCAAAAAGTAGAAATTACTGATCCTGGTGATACCATGTACTTGGTTGGCGAAAGCATTGATAAGCTGGAAATTGATAGGGAAAATAATGCTATGAAAAATTCTGGCAAGCGACCTGCTAATTATCTTCCTATCTTGCAGGGAATTACTAGAGCTAGCCTTGAAACTAATTCTTTTATTTCTGCTGCCTCTTTCCAAGAGACAACGAAAGTGCTAACAGAAGCAGCATTCTGCGGAAAAGAAGATTCTTTGAGTGGGCTAAAAGAAAATGTCATAGTAGGAAGATTAATTCCTGCTGGTACAGGCTTGGTTATGAGCAAGGTTAGAGCACTTTCACTTTGTAATAATATAGATAAATATGAAAAATATTTTTATATTGAAACTTATGACGAAAAACTGTTAGGAAATAATAGTTGTCATTCACATTTTGATGAGAAAGAAAGTGCAGTAACAACAAATTATGATCAGCCAAGTTGAATGAGCCAGCAAAGAGCGGCGTTTATACCATCTATCTACCTGTCCGGTGGAAGATGGGTATACGCTTAGGAAAGTTTGCTAATTGAGACCCTCAAGTTAACGCCATTGGCTGTTCAGCTAAGTACATAATATTTTTAACTTTTTAGCAACTACAATCCATACTTTCCCCACTTCTCTGTAACTTTTTTACTATTTCTTCGTTCATTTCAATTTTTTCCCCACTTTCGTTTGGCTTCAGGCGGGATTTTATTTATCGCATCAAATCCCATTTTACCTACAAGTCCACTTTCAGGAGAGGTAAAACCTAAATAATCAATTGATGCATTCTCTATCATGATTGTATTACGCATGTGCTCCATTCTCGTTGATATTGCCACATCACTTTCTTACAATCATGCACATTTATATCATCATCAATAACTATAATAAATTTCGTGTATAAAAACTTCTTGAGAAAAGAAAGTATGCTCATGATAATTCTTTTCGTATATCCGGGATAAGATCTTTCGATCGACACTATTGCTATTCCATAGAAACAACCCTCTGGTGGCAGATAAAAGTCTACTATCTCTGGAAATTGGTTGGTTGATGAGGATTGGCACAAAGATTTCGTTTAGTGCTTCACCAAGAATCGATGGTTCATCTGGTGGCTGCCAGTAAAAGTGCTAAGATATATTGGGTTTTTACGCATTACGATTGCAGTAATGTTAAATTCCGGGGATTGTTCAACAGAATTATAGTAATCAGTGTGGCCTCCGTATGGCCATTCTCATCTTACAAATTCAAGCAGCTTCTTGCGCAGCAGTTCAGCAAATTGGTATTTTGACGTGTTTCTGGCACTGAAGTTATTGAAGCGATAAGCGTTGCAGGATCGCTACCGATTTACAACAGCAGGAAACTTAATACTTTGCCCCTTTTCCTTACACCGTTTATAGTAACCTGTCTCTTCACGATGTGCAAGCCAACATATTAGAGTCATTTTTTTATCTGCAACTTGCATACGATATATTCCAAGATTGAAGTTATCTTGCTTGTCCTTTGTGGGACCTTTTATTACCACAATCAGCCAGGTGATAAGCGGTACAGGTTCATCTGGCCAACACGTTTGAATAGGCAATAAACTGAGATCCATTCCATTCCCAGTTAGCACCACTTCTTGACATGGAGCTTTACTCACGACTTTACTGCGCATCGACAACACAACCACAACTTTCAACAGAGGAAACATCTTCATAGTATTCTTGAAGTTTTTTGGCGGTTCAAGCGGACTGTAAAAATGCTAGAAGTTTACCAAGATCCCTTAAGTTCACTAAGGTTTATACCCAGTCCTAAAGCTATCCTATAGATAGTGCCAAATAAATTCACTAAAACAGGAATCGAATTTTTACCGTTTTCTGTGACAACATTTTCAAAAATGATTGCTGACCCTTTGTTTGACAGAACTCTACGGTGAATTTCTGTCATCTAGAGAACTGTTGAAACCTACTTTTTAATCCTAATCAGATCCTTTTTTTCTTTTAAAGCAGAGATGAAGTCGAGTAAGTTGTTGTACATAGCTCAAAACAAATCTTCTAATGTAATCACATGATGTATCGTATCCTCTAGATGTTGGTTTTCAGAAGCTCCATTTACAGTAATCAATATCCAGAATATTTGCTTCTTTGATTTCATTTTTTCTCTATAAACTGTTTCTTTTTTCTTTAATCGTTCAACAAATCCCTTCGTCACTGTATAAGGTTTATCACTATACTTTATTTTTCACAAAGCATTGCACACCCATCTTCTCGATCAAAAACTAAGTCAATCTGAGTACCAGATTCTTTATTGTTCTTCTCTCTCTGGGTGATATTGTCAATCTCCACATATGACTACTATATTTTCTATATCTAATTTTCTTCTAATTTTATTGGCATGTTTAAAACACACTGCTTCAAATGTTTGCCCTGCCCATGTTTCCAAGCTGGTTTCTTTACTGCTAACTCCCAACAGTGGGCATCACTTATTATTGCCTTTTTTGCTACTCCTCTAAACGGTTCAATCCATGTTAGATAGAATATATATTCGTCAATTATTCTGTAATATACTCTTCTTTTTGCTTTACTCAGTGGTAAAAAACCACCAATAAATCCAGCCTCTTCTAAGCTCATTAATTTAGTAGTCAAGTGAACACCCTAAGCGATTTTAGTTACTTTTACAAGTTTTTCCTATTGATCCCTTTTGGCTTTTTTGCAATTACGCGAATAATGCTGAGGTACGTTTCTGGCTCTTCATATGGAGAATGGAATAGCATATCAAGCTCATCAAATAATAAACCATCCTCCTGGAAGCAGAGCACATTAATATTTTGTGCTGCCGATAATTCTTTACTTACTTCCTTAAGGTAATGAGGTATCCCTTCCCTGGCCATATAGAGCTACAATATTTGCTGGCGATTAAGGTTGACTCCTAAATATCTTAAATATTCTTTAGTTTCACGTAAGTTAAAAGGCTGCAAAAATATTATCGCAGTAATACGATTATGTAATCCCCCTTTACTATAAGTTAAATTTTCCAACATCCAAGAAGCTGCTGAACTACATACAACCAAGATAAGTTTCTTTCGGTATGTCCAGCTTGTGTTTCAAAAATATTCCAATGCTCTCAGAAAGCCAGATTTTCTTGCCGCAAGCCATGGCAGTGCATCAAAAAATAAGGCAATTCGTTCTTATGTGTGTCATCAATAGCAAGTGCTAACTGCTGTAATGCATCCATCCAATTTTTAGGCAAGGCTATTCTTGCACCTTTGAAAAAGTATTTGATAATGATTGTGCAAAAATTGCAAGCTGCTCCTGCAAATTACCATTATTAAGACCAGTCTGTTCAAATAAAATATCGGCATGTTTACTGGAAAATTGTTTTACTAGGTACGTCTCACCCACACGACTCTGACCATAAACAGCAATAAATTCACTGATTGGAAAAGAAGCTTACTTTCTAGAATGGCTATTTCCTTTTCTCTACCAAATTATTTATTGGTTCGCTTATATAATTTACCGCTGCGTTTGCTAGCATTATACGCTGCGGTTATAAGATGATCAACTTTCTTACCGCCGCGTTTACGGTTGCTACATGTGGCGGTAAAGGATGGAGTATCTTATAGTTGGCTATCCCGGCGTGCTTTGGCTACTTGCATTATCAAATCTTCTAGTGAGTTTTGTGCCTGAGTTTCTTTGCGAAAAGTTTGCACTTGCGGCAAATTTGGCTATGCTTAACGCTAGATGCTTTCTTTTATATACATTTACTTGTATACTAAAAAATTTATATTGTAGGTCCATAACGTATGTCTAGAATATCGTTTTTACTGACTTTAATAATAGTAATAGCAAGTTTGCTAATAATAAACAATTGGCTCTCAAATCGCAGCCAAGTGCTAAACGATAAGCATATAGGTGAGAGATTAGATAACTATATAAGTAGAAATTTTGATAAGATTATAAAAACGCTCCGGGAAGAATCAATTAAAAGTAGTTACGCTGCTTGGGATAATGCGGCTGAAGGTAAAATCTTACAGCATAAAAATGAAATATTTGACCCCACTTATCCTTACTTAGGGAATGAAAATAGCAATGTTATAGCTGTAGGTTTTTTTGACTATTCTTGTGGCTATTGCAAAGCCATAAAGGACGATGTAAAACAGTTGATCAATGACGGCAAAGTTAAGTACATTTTTAGGAACACTCCAATACTTGGTAACGATTCTTTAAAGGCGGCAAAAAGTGCTTTAGCTGTCTATTTTATTGATAAGGGAAAATATTTTGATTTTCACTATGCTGCCTTAGAGCACAAAGGAGAATTTTCAGAAGAAAATATATTGGGTATAGTAAAAAGTATAGGAATCAATGAAAGCGACTTCAATGATTCTATGAAAAACAACGCAGATAAAGTTGAACAGATGATAAACAACAGCAGACTTTTAGCAAGGAATCTAGAAGTAGGCGGTACGCCTTTTTTAATAATTGGGGATAGTCTGTTTGTAGGAGCGACTGATTTGCATGTGTTACGCGAAAAAGTAGATGAATTAAGCCGTAAGCAAAGCTAGTTTCAGTTTGTCATAAAATTTTATTTTTTTGCTTGACAGCACAAGTGAACTTAAGTATAGTAATCATGGATATGATGAGTGACAATACATAGAGGCTACGTATTAGCTCAGGAAGAGTGGGGCAATACATACAACTGAGCATAACCTTAAGTAATCAGCCCTCGCAGGTTAACTATTTCATTAAAATATAATTATCATTTTTGAGTTGTAATATGCAAGGTTCTAACTATGTAAGAAAGCTAATTGCTCTTTTTCGACAAATCAAAGAAAATGAAAATCAAGTAATCTATTGCATAATTTAAAAAAGCACTTATCCTGAAAAGCTAAAAATAGGAGCTGCTATAATGACAGGATATTGCTTTTTTGACTCCATGGTTCAAGGATTGAATGGATTAAATATAAAGCCTGGTTATTGTTTTACCGCAAAATCATTAAGAGAAGACTGTGTAGATTACTGAGCAACATGGTGAACAAGATAGTTGGACCTATAAAGCAGTAATAAAAGACGTTGCTATTGGTAGCTACTTTGCTACGCTAGAAGATCCTATGGTCCTATACAAAATCTAGAAACCAAAGCAAATATGATAGATGAAGAGGAGACTTTTGTGAGTATTTAGTATTTAAAAGACATTAAGAATATGGCTACAGGAAATGGTTGTGCACTTATATGGGATCGTCCAGGGATTGGAGGGAGAAGATATGTGATAAGTATAAAGTTGGCTTTGTGTTTATTCAATAGAGGAAGATAGTCAAAAAGTTACAGTAACCAAAATTACAGCACATGATGATGATTCAGAAGCTTTTATACAAGATGTGAATCTTAATCAACTAAAGATAGATAATAGCAAAAAAGCTGTAGGAGTAGTGAATTACATAAGGCATTTTGTGCTCTTCTTAGCAAAATCCCTTCTTGATATAACAGAAAGCCAACCAGTTTCTAGTGAAGAAATTCTTGGCTCAGGTAGAGGGGTTTCTCTTTCTGATCAACTAAGCAAAAAGAAGGTCAACCAGTTTCTAGTGAAGGAATTTTTGGTTCAGGTAAAGGAGCTAATCAATCAGAGCAAGAAATACAGCAAGAAGAGCAGCACCAATGGGAGCCGGTTTTACAAGGTTATAACAGATAAAGAAATCCTTCTTCTCATCAACAAGAACAAAAAACACGACAAGAAGGAATACGAAAAAAATTAATTAGTAATTGCAGAAAAGAAGCTATTTATGGCCAATTGCTGTAATAGCTGATACAGTATTCATAGTATTTACTATAACTGCTGCTTTTGCTCAACCAATTCCTTTAGTGTTCCCCTTGCTGGAGTTGCTTTAGTCGTTGCATATGTTTGTGTATACCAATTAAAGCAGAGTCATAAAAACATTAACGAGCTAAAAAGCGAGTTAGGAAAAGATCAAGAAAATAGTCCCCACACTTTTATAGAAGCAATGGGATTAAAAATTCACAGTCTTATTAATAAAGCAATTTTAAAAATTTAAGATCTTTTCATCTTATCTACACCACCTCAATTCCACTTTCAAAGGAGGACATATGTCATTTACAGAAATGAGGTTCCCGAAAATATATCTTACGGTTCAACTGGAGGACCGGAACTTTCCACTGATGTTGTCACAACCCACAGTGGTTGTGAACACAGCGCAGTATCAACTGGTCTCATGCACGTGCTAGGTATAACATAGCTTATGGAGTCAGGTCAAATGAGCAGCTGACGGAACTCATAACATTTTTTAATGTACAAAGAGGTAGAACAATAGGGTTTCGTTTTAAAGATTGGTCAGACTTTACAGCCACCAATCAAGAAATTGGAATAGTGGACAATAAAAAAACGACTTTTCAACTGATCAAAACCCATGTTAGCAGAAAAGACAAGCAAGTACGGAACAATTAAAAAGCCAGTACATGAGACAATAAAAACTTACCTAGATGGTATAGAGATAGAAAAATACTCAGTGAATTGTTCAACTGGAGAAATTATGTTTACTATACCACCAGCAAAAGGTGCAATAATTACTGCAAGCTTTGAATTTAATGTGCCCGTGCGTTTTGATACAGATTATCTGAGCGTTTCTATTGATAACTATAGCAGTAGTAGCTCGAACAACATTCTATTAGTGGAGGTAAAGCTCAGTTAGTTTATCACCTGCCTCAAAATCTCCTCTTGCTGCTGGATGTGAACACTAGCATATCCGCATGCAGGAGATGCAGCAGCGGGTCTTGCAATACACTTAGGCCTTTTTGTTTGAATATTGAGATCAGATAACACTTCTTCTATTAATAGGTTGACAAAAAACCATCCTCCCATATTTTTTGGTTCCTCTTGACACCATACAACCTCAGTGTTTTTGTACTTCTCAAGTTCATTACTTAATTTATCTGCAGGAAATGGATAGAATTGCTCCAAACGTATTACTGCTATATCATTTATTTTTTGTCTTTCGCATGCTTCAATTATATCATAATAAACTTTACCACTGCATATTATAGATTTGCGTATTTTGTCGTCCGAAACTAAACCTGTTCTATATTCTGGAATTACCGTGAGGAATTTTTCTTTAAGGTCAGACAGTTTAGAAACTGCTCTTTTGTGACGCAATAGCGATTTAGGTGTAAACACCACCAAAGGCTTACGAAAGTCCCGATGAATTTGCCGGCGCAAAACATGAAAGTAATTTGCTGGAGTGGAACAATTAACCACTTGCATATTATCTTCTGCGCAGAGTTGTAAAAACCTCTCTATACGCGCGGAGCTATGCTCAGGTCCTTGTCCTTCATAACCATGAGGCAGCAATAAAACTAGACCGCTCGATCGCAACCACTTTGTTTCCGCCGATGCAACAAATTGATCGATCATAATTTGCGCACCATTTGCAAAATCACCAAATTGCCCTTCCCAGAGTACCAGTGAATATGGAGAGTCAAGACTATACCCATATTCAAAGCCCATTACAGCATACTCCGATAAAGCGCTATCTATGACCTCAAAGTTAGCTTGCTTTTCACTTATATTGTTTAGCGGAATAAATGTTTCCTCCGTTACTTGATCAACAAGCCTTGAATGACGGTGTGAGAAAGTCCCACGGCCAGAATCTTGTCCTGATAAACGTACCCCTATTCCTTCCGTTAGTAGTGATGCAAACGCAAGACTTTCAGCCGTTGCCCAATCTATGCCGTGACCGGAATTTATGTTATCTATTCTTCCATCGAGTATTTTTCTAACCTTATTGTTGATATTAAAACTGCTTGGGATATTGCTATTTATGCGTATACCTAATTTTTTTAGCTCATCTAGCGAAACACCAGAATCTGTATAGTATTCACTCAAATTATTTAACCTTGCTCTCCTGAGCTTTGACCATACACCACCGAACCAGTCAGCTTTTTTTGGAGTGTAAGCGGCTGATTCAGTAAGGCTTCTATCCAATCTTGTCCTAAATTCGCCGCGTAATTTACTCACTTCATCACTACTTAGCACTTTCTCTATAGTCAGTTTCTCTTCATATAGTGCTCCTGGAGTTTTATGCTTTGATATTGCCTTATACATAAGCGGCTGAGTGAAATTTGGCTCATCGCCTTCATTATGTCCATACTTGCGGTAGCATATTATGTCAATCACCACGTCCTTTTTAAATTTCTGCCTATACTCAGTTGCAAGGCTCGCAACAAAACTGACTGCTTCTGGATTATCGCCATTGACGTGAAACACTGGAGCTTCTATAGATTTAGTTACATCAGTGCAATAAAAAGATGACCGCGCGCAACATGGGTTCGCAGTAAAACCAATTTGGTTATTAATGACAATGTGTATAATGCCATCCACTTTATAACCCTCAATATTACTCAAGGTTAGAGTTTCAGCAACCACCCCTTGACCGATGAAAGCTGCATCACCATGAATCGATATTCCAAGCACAGGCCTTACTTTTTGCTTTGCTCTTATTCTTCCAACCATAACCGGGTTTACCGTTTCAAGGTGAGATGGGTTAGGACATAAACTTAAGTGCATTTTTTTACCACTGACAAGTGTGCGATCATAGGAGTAACCGAGATGATATTTAGCATCGCCAGACACCTCAAGACCACTTGGGTATGCGAGATTGCCTTGAAATTCAGATAGCACTGCCGAATATTCTTTCCCCATAACTTTGGTTAAAACATTGAGTCGTCCACGGTGCGCCATGCCAAGAACTATTTCTTCAATACCAAAAGCCACAGAATCGTTAATAATTCTCTCAATTGCAACAATAGCTGATTCTCCACCTTCAATAGAAAAACGTTTATGTCCAGGAAATTTTATATGCAGAAATTGCTCAAACATTTCAGATTCAATCAAGTGCCTAAGTATCTCTTTTTTATCCTGAGAGCTTAGCGTATAGGTCTGGCTTTCAATTTTCTCCTGTAGCCACATTCTCTCTTCATAAGAGGAAATATGCATAAATTCAAAACCGATATTCTTGCAGTAAATATCTCTATAGATTCCAGCGCCATGCGTTGGAGAGAGGTTTGAATATTTCTGATAATTTATTTCTTTATTTATACTTGGTGATAACGGATTAAGATCTGCAAAAAAATGACCGTAAGACCTAAAAAAATTTGCCAGATCAGAAGCTGAATTATCTGACTTGGCCGCATGCTGCACGCTGAAAGGCTTTGCCTGACTTGCTTCTAAATTGCTTGAAAAAATTCTGTACCAATCCTCTCCGATTGATTTATCGCCTCGCAAATAGCGGTTATACATTTCTTCCACAAATTCCGCATTGTCACCATAAAGATAGCTTAAATTCGGCATAATCACTATATAAAGACATCAAATGCTTATATTATACCTTAAGTTTTTTTAAAAAGAACTCCTTTAGTTTCTAATTATTAAGCTCCATCTGCCGGATTTGGTGATTCCTGACTATTAAATCCCTCTACTCTAGCTTCAGTAAACTCAGTTGAGGGCCCTGAAAAAAACATAGATTTTATTGCACAGTATGCATAATATAATGCAACAGCAACCGTACCTACTGCAAGAACAACATGTGCAACTTTATCTGCTTTTCTTAAATTTCCAACTACAGCTTCAACTGTGCAACCAACACTCAAAGATGAAAGAGCCACTGCACTGTTAGGGTGTATCAACACCATATCATAATCAATGGTACCAAACAACTGTCCACTTTACTGTCGTGTTTAGCATAATCTATCGGGGTTTTATTGTAATTATCTTTTAAGTCTGGGTTAGCGCCTTTCCTTAAAAGCAATTTTGCAATTTCAACATGACCACGGGCACAATTATAAGGTAACTATGATCCTCACGTAAGTAATGCAACAGTGTTTTATCTTGGTTATCTCTTGCATTAGGATCAACTTTGTACTCTAAAAGCAATTCAGTAGCTTTCTTTGTGACAAAAAACGCTATCACTATCATCAATAACACAATGTAATAATGATTTGCCTTCTCGGTCTTCTGTATTAGGATTAGCACCATGCTTCAAAAGTAAACTTATGGCTTTAACCTTTGACTCATGTTTGTAACTTGCACGCCCAAGTGCAAAGTTAATGGCATATTACCGCCAGTACCTTCTATATTCAAACAGTTAAACTTATCGTCATTTTTTACTGTCTTTAGCAACAACTTCAGAAAATCTAGTTTATCGTCGTTAATGGCTGATATTACAAGGCCCGAGAAAACTTCTGCATGACCTTCTTAACCATCAGTAAGAAATTTACATGCTTCTCTTTTCTAAGAGTTTCCCTGTACTATCATTATGTAATTTTTTAAGTCGCTGCTTAATTCAACAAGCAATATCGTGGTCAGAAAAACCATCTGATATTTTCAATATTCTTAAAGCTTCTTTTTTATCCATGGCAACTGACTCTTACTAATAGTAAACTATAGTTTTTATGCCTTAAACGCTGCAATTTAGCTGCTTTTAAACGCAACTAACCCAAGCTATAATATTTAGGAAATTTACCAGATAAAAAAAAGACAATAAAACCCTGAAGTAGCTAGTTATTCCTCCCTTTATTTTAAAATCCGGCGTTGGATGATACCTTAAACGACTTACAAGCGCGTTTCAGCTTCTATAGGTAAAAACCCGAAGTTTTAAAAAAGACATGCAGTACACATAGTGCAAAAATTTAAACAATAGTACACAAAATACAAGTTTTCTTGTCATTCCAACCTGCACAGATTAGGAAGTTAAACAAATAGCTTCATTACTATGACAAGGGTAACGGCGAAGATTTATCAAGTAGTTTTTTCGCCAGTTTCAATCACAATAGTTGTAAAACTAGCCGCAGATTACAATAAATGCAGTAGCATAATCCCCGTCATCACTTAGGGAGAGGTGAATTATGTGATCCTTGGAGATAGAATCCTTGCCAATGGCTAGATGCGGCTTTCCTCTTATATCACTGTATATTTCTATGTCCTTCATTGTAATGTCCAGGCTGAATCCACTGCCTAGTGCTTTAACAAAAGCCTCCTTTGCTGCAAAGCGTTTAGCAAAATACTTTGCCTGTATTTCTTGGCTGTTATACTTTCTGCTTATCTCTATTTCCTGCTCAGTGTAAACTTTTTTGAGGAATTTTTCCCCGTACCTCTGCAGTATTTTTAATATCCTTGGTATATATACTATGTCAGTGCCGATACCGCGTATCATTCTGTACTGAAGCGATTTATTGCTTCCTCAATCTGCATTTCCTCAATTTCTCCAGTTGCCCTATTTTTTATTTCAACTATATTTTCACTTACTGCTTTCTTTCCAACAATTATTTGCCACGGTAAGCCTATTAGGTCCATTCTAGCAAATTTCACTCCTACACTTCCCTCCGTATCATCGTAAAGCACTCCATTGTTTTTCAAAGCTTCGCATGTTTTGTTTGCAATCTCCACACACTTGCTAATTTTTGTTTGTAAATTGATTAGACCAATCCTAAAAGGAGCCACTGTTTCTGGCCAGATAATCCCTTTATCATCATGAAAAGCTTCTATTGTCGCGCTAACAAGCCTTGAAACTCCAATGCCATACGAACCCATATGTATATTGACATTTTTTCCATCGCGTGAGACGACTTTTGCATTCATTGGCTTTGAATATTTATCGCCAAAATAAAAAATGTGCCCTATCTCGATACCTTTACTAACGCTTAACTGTTCTTGTGGTACAGAGCAAGTTTTCAGGTTGTGCATATCGTCTGCAACTGCATATATACTCTTCAGACTTTCGATATCTTCACTTTCTAGTAACTCAGAAAATTTATTGTCGTAGTATAAAGTGCTCTCACCGGTGCTTGTTAATATGTGAAATTCATGGCTTAAATTTCCTCCAATTGGACCTGTATCTGCTCTCACTCCAATTGGAGTAAGTCCCATGCGTTTGAAGATTTTTATGTAAGTTTTGTACATTAAATTATATGAATTCAGTGCATTTTCATAGTCTATATTGAAACTATACGCATCCTTCATCAAAAATTCCCTGCCTCTCATAACGCCGTAACGAGGTCTCATTTCATCGCGAAACTTCCACTGAATTTGATATAAACAAAGTGGCAAATCCTTATAACTCTTTACTGTACCTCTAATCAAATCAGTTGCTACCTCCTCATGAGTTGGCCCGAAAAGCATATCACTCTCATGCCTGTCCTTAATGCACAGCATCTCTTTGCCGTAATCATCATAGCGTCCTGATTCTCGCCAAAGGCTAGCTGGCTGTACACAAGGCATTAATACCTCAATTGCACCAGCTTTATTCATTTCATCTCTGATGATGTCTTCAATATTCCTGAGCACGCGCAGACCGAGCGATAACCAAGAATAAATGCCAGACGCTGTCTGCTTGATTAAGCCCGCACGTAACATATATTGATGAGAAGCAATTTCAGCACCAGCCGGAATCTCTTTCAAAGTTGGTAGGTAATATTTAGATAGGCGCATTCAATAAATCTGATTGTACTGAGTAATTTTAATACAATCAGATCTATAGGCAAATTTATTCTAAAAATAGAAAAAAAGCACCTGCGTCTTTCCAGCTAGGCAAGCATATATCGCAATATCTTACTCGCTATAGCAACGTCCTGGCGTGGGGCTTTGCCATGTTCTATGAATACAGAGATTGCGTAGCGCGGACCATGGTAGGGACCATAAGCGATAAACAACTTATGGCTTTCACCCCTGGAGTTTATCTCTGGTGTGCCGGTTTTGCCGGCAATTTGCATAAACTCAAGTCCTTTTTTATAGGTTTCAGCCTTAGAATTCATCACATTAAACATAGCTTTTCGAACCACGTCAAGGTGCTCATAATCCACATCAATGTTAGAAAAATCTCGTGTCGTTTTGCTCATCTCAATGTGTGGAACCACCTCTTTCCCTGTTGCAATCCTTGCTGCAAGAACTGCGAGCTGTAGTGGTGTTGTAAGCAAATATCCCTGTCCTATAACCAAGTTGATAGTGTCACCCAAATACCACTGTGAATATAGCTTCCGTGTGCGCCAATCTCTATCAGGCAATAACCCTGGAGCTTCCTCCCTAAACGTTCTAATCAGTGGCCCACTTCCGATACCAAATTTTCTGGCCATTTCTACTAGAGAGTCTATACTTATTTTTTTTCCTATATTATAAAAGTAAGTGTTGCATGAGAGAGTCATTGCCTCATTTAAAGATACATATCCATGGGCTTTGCTTTTCAGGCAACGAAATTTCCGCTCCCCTATTGTCATATAGCCCCTACACGAAAATTTTTCTTCTGGTGTGATTATTTCATCCTTTAGGCCTGCAAGCGCAACTATTACTTTGAATATCGAACCAGGTGGAATTTGATTCGATAATGCACGATTTACAAGCGGTAATGAGGGAGCATTTAGGCTCTCCCAAGTCTCATTTGATAATCTGCTAGTAAAAAGATTATTATCGTAAGAAGGTGAATTGTATAACGCTAAAATTTCCCCATTATTTACATCAATGACCACTGCAGAGCCTTTACGACCCTGAAATACCTCTGCAATTTTCTTCTGCAGATCAATATCAATTGTTAGCTGCACATCTTGCCCGTCTTGCTGTGGTATATTCAATAATTCTCTTATAACATGCTTCTTAGAATTTATCTCCTGCTCAGATTTCCCTGGTTCCCCTTTTAATATATGATCATACGTATACTCAATGCCACTTACTCCTACCTCGCTTATTTCCTGCTGTTTTTTTGTATACCCAAGTACATGAGAACACATCGAACCAAATGGGTAGTAACGTTTATAAAGAGCAGTTATTTTTGTCCCCGAAGGTCTTGCTACATCAGATTCAATTTCTGATAACATCTTCAGACCAGCTTCTTTACCAGAAATTCTCTGCTCATCAAACACGATTTTGTTTACCGCAAGTTCCACGTCATTTCTATCTAAAATTCTGCCCCGCCTAGGCACAATAGTGGCAATTCGTATCCTATTATTGTTAGAAAGCGCTTCGTATTTTTGTCTGCCTCGTATTTGTAAATCATATAGCCTATAACTAAAAACTGTAGAGATGGTAAGCTGAATACCACCTAATATGAATGCTCTGCGGTTAAAGACTTTGTTTTTTGTCCACATAGGATCCCTCCAAACATAGCTCTGTGGCTTATCATACGAATATAAGAAACCGAAAAACTTCGATACATAAATTGCAAAGTCAGTGTGTTAAATATTATAGCAGTTAAATGCAAATAAGTACACTTGTACAAACATTGTCAGCCGTAAGCTAAATAATTCATAGAAACGAAAAAAACTACTTAAAGATTCCTCCGGTTTCCTTATCATAGTATT
>NZ_JADAKK010000023.1 GCF_020278625.1 Wolbachia endosymbiont of Mansonella ozzardi | reverse complement strand
TTTAGACAGTAGATCCTAGTATCAACTACTGGGATAACAGGAAAAGGCTACTTGGATGACAAAAAAGGGAGGCGCTGAAATGATAACATTTGTTGCAAAAACAAATGTTCGCTTATAAATTGCAATCAGCTATAAATATTAAGAAATTTACCAGGCAAAAAAAAGAAAGGAAACCAGTTGGTAGCTAATTATTTATATTAACTTTATAAATTGATGTTTTTTTATTCTAAACGTCTAATCTAGCTGCTTTTAAAACGCAACTGATCTAAATTTAAACATTAAGAAATTTACTAAGTAGAAAAAAGGAAAAGAAATCCAGAGTGACGAGTTTTGACTCTATAATACTTTAAATTGGCGTTATAATAATTTGCTGACGCCTAGTTTAAGCGCGGTTTGGCTGAATGTAGAAAAAGTGAAAAGGACATGCAGCTGCTATAATTTGATAAAATCCACCGAAAAATACCCTGAGTTTTTTACTGAACTTTGTTATTGAGCCTGGAAATCAAAAACAAGCCTTGAGTCAGAAATATCACTACTATTATGGTAAGAAAGCTGGAGAGATTTGTCAAGTAGCCTTTCGTTTCGTGACACACACTGCCATGCAATAAGTTTATTGACTTCATAGCAATAGTTACTTTAAATTAGTAACTGTTGTTGCAGCTAAATATTAATGACTTTTTTCTTTTATTTTTTTGCAATTCTTAGCATTTTATCCGCTGTTTGTGTGATCAGCACAAGGAATCCCGTGCATGCAGTACTATTTTTAATTTTCACTTTCGTTAACTCTTCAGCTCTTTTTATCCTCCTTGGAGCTGAGTTTATTGCTATGATGGTGCTGATAGTATATATCGGAGCAGTTGCAGTGTTGTTCCTTTTTGTAGTTATGATGCTCGATATTGACTACATAAGATTGCGTCAGGGTTTTACAAAGCATTTAACTGTTGGTTCTATATTATGTGTCGTGTTTTTTCTCATTATCGGTTTCGTAATCCGCAGCTCAGCGCTGAATATAAGCAATGTTATAAACTATAATACCAATAATGTGAAAGCCATCGGCAATTTGCTCTATACTGATTATATGTACGCTTTTCACCTTTCTGGCATTTTACTACTTGTTGCAATTGTGGGCGCAATTGCTCTTACTTTGCAGGATAAGAAAAAAGGAATCAAAAGACAGAATGTATTAAAACAATTGACACAATCCTCATCTGTAAAGTTGGTTAAGGCTAAATTTGGAAAAGGAGTAGAATGGAAATAGGATTAAATCATTTCTTGGTAGTTGCGGCTATTTTATTCGCTATTGGAGTGTGTGGTATTTTCATCAACCGTAAAAGCATAATCAACATATTATTGTCAGTAGAGGTATTATTGCTAGCAATTAATATCAATTTAGTTGCTTTTTCTGCTTTTACAAATGATATAGTTGGGCAAATTTTTGTCATGTTTGTGTTGACTGTTGCCGCAGCAGAGTCAGGAATAGGACTTGCAATATTGGTTGTATATTATAGAAGCCGTGGCAATATAGATGTTGAGCGAGCGAACTTAATGAAAGAGTGAAGGTATGACTGATATACTAAAATTAATAGTGTTTTTGCCACTTTTTAGTTCATTATCTGCAGCGCTTTTTAGAAGGGATATTTTTAGCCAGTTAATAACAACTGCAGGAATTGGAATATCTGCTGTTTTATCTTGGTATGTTTTTTTCACCTTTTCTCAAAATCATCACTTGAGTTTATTCCCCTTGTTTTCGTTGAGTACCCTAAAGGTAAATTGGGCGATTAGTGTGGATGCTCTCTCATCTTTGATGTTGATTATAATTACCACCGTTTCGCTGGTAGTTCATCTCTATTCTATTGGTTATATGAAACATGATAAGGGAAAGTCTAGGTTCTTTTCTTATTTATCGCTGTTTACGTTTTGCATGATTGTGCTGGTCGTGAGTGACAATTTTGTGCAGCTTTTATTTGGCTGGGAAGGAGTTGGCTTGTGCTCTTATTTACTCATAGGATTTTGGTTTCAGAAATACTCTGCAAATAATGCAGCATTCAAAGCATTTGTTGTAAATAGAGTAGGGGACTTTGCTCTATTAATCGGGATTGTTCTTATTTATTACACATTTCATTCTTTGAAATTTGCTGAAATTTTTGACACAGCTGATTTTTTTGGTGCACAGAACATTAGGGCATTCTGTTGTGAGTTCAGAGTGGTTCATATAATATGCATATTACTTTTTATTGGCTGTATGGGAAAGTCTGCTCAACTTGGCCTACATGTTTGGTTGCCAGATGCAATGGAAGGACCAACCCCTGTTTCTGCACTCATTCATGCAGCAACTATGGTAACGGCAGGTATATTTTTAGTAGCAAAATGTTCTCCGTTGTTTGAGCTGTCAAATGTAGCACAAGAATTGATAGTGATTGTTGGTGCGCTTACTGCCTTTTTTGCAGCTACCGTTGCAATTACTCAGAACGATATAAAAAAAATAATTGCTTATTCAACTTGTAGCCAACTTGGTTATATGTTCATGGCATGCGGCCTTTCTGCTTACAATGTCGCCATTTTTCATTTAATGACACACGCCTTTTTCAAGGCTTTATTATTTCTAGGTGCAGGTAATGTGATTCATGCAATGCATCATGAGCAAAACATCCAGAAAATGGGAAACTGCTGGAAAAAAATCCCTTGCACTTACGCTTTCATGTGGATTGGGTCTCTTGCACTTTCCGGGGTATTTCCATTTTCAGGTTTTTATTCAAAGGATCTAATAATTAATCATGCTTATGGTACTGATAGTTTTGCTTTCGTAATGAGCTTGGTTGTTGCATTCTTTACAGCGTTTTATTCTTGGAGGTTATTGCTTCTCGTATTTCATAGCCAAAAACAAAGTAAAATTAATATATATGAAGCACCGAAAATTATGTTTACACCGCTGCTAATACTTGCTCTTGGATCGGTATTTTCTGGAATATGGGGAGCAAATGTTTTGAATATAACTAGTAATGCGTTTTGGAAATTAAGTTTAGTAGTTGTTAGTGAGCATGAAGTCCATAATTTCTTTATAAAGTTACTACCAACTCTAGTGAGTCTAAGTGGAATAGCGCTTGCGTACTTGATTTATTGCTATCAAAGATTTCAGCAGATTAAAAGTAAATTTTTACTTAAATTTTTGCAGAATAAATGGTACTTTAATGAGATATATGATTTTATCATAATTGCACCGATGAAGTTCATATCCAGGTCTCTATGGAAGTTTGATGTTAAAGTCCTTGATTCATTTGGACCAAATGGTGCGGTAAGTTTGGTTAATGAATGTTCAAAAAGTTCTATAAAGTTGCAAACAGGTTACATATTTGATTATGCGTTTGTTATGTTTGTTACTTTAATAATCGGTGCTTTGTACATTATTGGAATCAAAGAAAGTGTTGTTACTTAGTATATTCTTGCTTCCACTAATAGGAGCACTGATTTTATCTCTAATCAAGATCAACCATAAATCCATATACCTAAGATTCCTCTCTCTATTTTTTGCTGTACTGCCATTTTTACTTAGCATTGTAGCTTGTATAGGATTTGATTATAGTAATGCGGACTTCCAGCTCGTTAGCTACCCAATTAGAAACGCAGGGATGGGAGTGGATGGTATATCGCTACCTTTTCTTCTACTCACAACTTTTTTATTTGTTATTTGTATACTCTACAATTGCAAAATGAGTTATACAACTCTCAAGCCGTATATGGCATTGTTTTTGCTGCTTGAAAGTTTTGTGGTCGGTTTCTTTATTTCACTAAATGCCATAAGCTTTTATGTATTCTTCGAAGCTGTTCTAGTACCAATGTTCTTTATCATTGGCGTTTGGGGAGGAAAACAAAGGGTGTATGCGGCATTTAAGTTGTTTCTCTATACACTTGCCGGTTCGCTGTTGTTTTTACTTGGGTTAGTGTATATGTATAATGTCTTTGGAACATTCGATATACAAAAATTAGCTACGTTAATGCCAAGCCTCGATCTTGGGGTGCAATCATTGTTGTGGATTGCATTTTTTGTCTCTTTTGCAATAAAAGTTCCAATGTTTCCGTTCCACACTTGGCTTCCTGATGCGCATGTGCAATCGCCAACTTCCGGGTCGGTAATTTTAGCTGGCCTGCTTATTAAAATGGGGGGATATGGATTTTTAAGGTTCTCTATTCCAATGCTTCCTCAGGCAAGCTTCTATTTTTCAAATTTCATTGTTGTGTTAAGCGCAATTGCAGTAATATATGCTTCACTAGTTGCATTTGCTCAGGACGATATAAAGAAGCTAATAGCTTATTCCTCAATAGCACACATGGGAATCGTAACTGCTGGTCTCTTTTCATTTTACGAGGAGGGGGTACTTGGTGCTGTGTTTCAAATGATTAGTCATGGCCTTATTTCTGCTGCCTTATTTTTGTGCGTTGGGATGCTATATGCTCGAACCGGAACTTTGGAGATTGCAAAGTATTTCGGCATAGTAAACACAATGCCAAAATTTGGTTTTATGTTTATTTTATTTTCAATGGCCTCGATTGGGTTGCCTGGAATGTCTGGGTTTATAGGTGAGTTTTTGGCTATGGTTGGGGTGTTTAAGAGCATAGGGCTTTTTACAGGGTTTGTTGCACTTGGTACTATTTTGAGTGCAGTTTATATGCTGAGTTTATGTAAGCAAACAATGTGGGGAGTCAGCTATTCTAAATTATTGAATAATCGTCTAGATGGCATAGAATTTTCTGTCTTAATTCTGCTTGCAGTGCTTGTTATTTTGCTTGGATTTTACCCAACTCTTGCACTAAATTATTTAAAACCATGTATGGCAAATTTATTAGTCAAGTATAATGTCCTATGAGCTATATACAGATATTGCCAGAAACGTTCTCTATTGTTTCCTCACTAGTACTGCTGCTGCTTGGGATCGTGTTCAACCGCCGCACCATTAACTTACTAGCACTAGGCTGCACAGCGATTACCTTGATTGTTCTAGTTCTCTTAGTAGAAAATAATGAAGTTTTCTTCTTCAATTCATTGTTAAAACTTAACTTATACATCAGGTTGGCTCAAGGATTGATCCTTACCGTAGGAGTTCTAGTACTCTTACTGCTGAATTTATCAAAATATGACTATAAATATGAATTTTCAATACTGATCCTTTTTGCGCTGTTTGGCATGATGACTCTGGTTTCAGCAAATAATTTAATTTCTTTTTATTTAGCTTTTGAATTGATGAGTGTACCTTTATATGTTCTTGCAAGCTTTAATAAAGATTCAGTCTATTCATGTGAAGCAGGAGTGAAATATTTTATGCTCAGTGCGTTATCTTCCTGCATCATGTTGTACGGAATGTCGCTACTTTATGGATATACAGGACAAATCGATTTTTCTCAGTTAAATTCATTTGCACAAAACCATCAGGTAACCTATGGAATAGTTTTTGGGTTGGTCTTTGTCCTTATTGGTTTGTGTTTCAAGCTTGCTATTGTTCCTTTTCATATGTGGGCTCCAGATGTCTATCAAGGCGCATCTACCATAGTGGCTGCGTTTTTTTCTACTGCTCCAAAAGCTGCACTTGTAACATTTTTAATTAGACTGATAAATGAGGAATTAGTAAATGTTAAAAATTATGTTCAACCTGTTCTTTTATACTTTTCAGCATTATCTGTTCTTATCTCAGCTTTTGGGGCTTTACGACAAAAAAACCTAAAAAGGCTGCTTGCTTACAGTTCAATAGGTCATGTTGGCTTCATATTTGCTTCGCTTTCTATTTTTACGCGGATGGGAACAGATAGCTCCTTGACGTATTTGATGACGTATATTGTTACAAGCATAGGATTGTTCTCATATTTCATACAAATTGACGATGACGATTGCAATATTGCAAATTTATCTGGTATAGGGAAAAAACACCCGGTTTTAGCATTTCATCTTTCTATACTATTGCTTTCCATGGCAGGAGTACCGCCACTTGCAGGTTTTTTTGCTAAGCTATTTATATTTAAAGGTCTAATAAACTCAGGCTTTATCAGTCTATCTTTGATCCTTGTAATAGCAAGTGTTATATCATGTTACTACTACCTAAATATCATAAAAGCTATGTATTTTGATAAGGCTAGTGGTAATAAAATTACTTACTTTAAGGGGCTATTTATTATCACTTCAGTGGCTTCCTTAATCAACATCGTTCTTTTTATATATGTAGAGGATTTATACTCGCTAATTCATTTAGTAACCAAAGGGTTATAAAGTGATTCCTGAAATATTCGAGGGCTTTCATATTCATCATTATAAAGAAGTCTCTAGTACTAATAGAGAAGCGTTGGACTTAATTGATAAAGAGATATCAAATGAAACCGTTATTATTGCCAATAAGCAAACAGATGGTAGAGGGCGCACCGGAAAAAGCTGGGTTTCTCCAAAAGGCAATTTTTGTGCAAGTTTAATTACAGATCTCTTGCATAATCGTTCTGGTATCATTCCAACATCGGATTCCAGAGTCACGTGCTGGGATGATAGAAAAAATCTAAGTGAGTTAACAGAATTGATTTTTGTTACTGCTGTTGCTGTTGGCAATACATTATCATTATTTATAGGTGATAGTAACATTCAGTATAAATGGCCAAATGACATTTTGGTAGACGGTAAGAAAATAAGTGGAATATTGCTTAAAAAAAAATCTAATTCAAATTGGTTAGTTATAGGAATTGGAATTAATATTGATCATGCACCACTTTCAGAAGCAACATGCGTTAGCAGCTACGGCAAGTCTGTGTCTAACACAGACCTATTAAAAGAATTAATAATAAACTTTAATAAACTAAGAAAACAGTTGATATTTGACGGGTTTTATGCTATAAGAGAAATGTGGCTGAAAAAAGCGTTCAAAATGAATGAACAAGTCAGCGTAAAGTTAGCTGGTAAATTGCACGAAGGGATTTTTATTGATATAGATAAAAGTGGTAGATTGGTATTGCAGCAAAAAGATGGAAGTTTAATTTATTCTAACACAGGTGAGTTATTTGTTGATAGTGCATTATGAATACATATGTAATTTTTGCCTACCTTGTCGGCTTTGTATTGATTGCTGGAGAACTGATTTTTACTATTTCTTGCTATATCAAAAGCAAAAGAATTTTAGAAAGCCTTAAAAACAATAATGAAGAAGAAACATAATCGACTACTTATAGTTTCAGGAGTTTTCTTCTTTTTAAATTGTGCAGTCTTTTTTATTTTAACAACGCTCAAAGAAAATATCTCATTTTTTTATACAGTAAGTAAGGCGGTAGTTTTGCCAAATAATCAAAAGCCAATCCGTATCGGTGGAATGGTTGTTGAGGACAGTGTGATACGCAACGAAAGTGAAGTGGTTTTTCAAATGACAGATTTTAACAAGAGCGTTGTGGTAAAATATCAGGGAATACTCCCACCAATGTTTTCAGAAAAAAGTGGTGTTGTTGTGCAAGGCAAAATGCTTGATGATGGAGCATTTTTGGCAGACACAGTGCTTGCAAAACATGATGAGAATTATATGTCTCGAAAGCAAGTAATAAAATAGAGAATTTTTTATTTCGCACGTACATAGCAAATAAATTTTCTTACATATTCATTTTTAGTATTTTTTATTTCTTGAATAGCTCCATGGAAGATGATGCTTCCCTCATATAATACTGCTATCTTATCAGCTATCTAAAACGCACTATGAATATCATGTGTGATTGTGATAATTATAGGGCTGGGATCCTTAGACAGCTTTATTATTATCTCGTTTACTATACCTGACATAATTGGGTCTAGTCCTGAAGTTAGCTCGTCCAATATAATAATCTCTGGGTTGTGTGCAATTGCTTTTGCAAGCGCTACCTTTTTTTCATTCCACTTGATAGCTCTATCGGAAACATATCTGCTATGTTTTTCTCCAATCCGACATCATTTAACTTTTCAATTGCTAATTGCTTTGCCTTCCTTTTGTTGATATTGAAGCGCTTCGTGTAATTAAAAAATATATTTTTCTAGACTGTAACATAGTTGAATAAGGCGGAATTCTGAAATAAAACTCTAAATTTATTTTTGCTTTTGCTATTTATTTTAATAGACCCTGAGTCCGGTGTCAGCAAGCTAATGATTGTTTTTGTTAATACAGACTTGTCACTCCCTGAGCCACCGAGTATGACTAGTGATCCTCCTTTGAATATATTAAAACTTATATTGTTTAATATCGTTTTATCATCAAAAGATAGGCTTAAGTTCGATATTGATATTATGGAACTATGCATGCATCAAAGTAATCATGCAGTTTGCTAGAATAATCAGTATGGATGATAAAACAACAGTTGATGTTGTAACAATGCTGACTCCTCGAGCACCTTTTCTGCAGTGGTAACCGTAACAACAGCTTGAGACAGAAATTATGATGCAAAGCAATTGCTCTCACTAGCCCAGTGATAAAATCATTCATATTGAAGAACTGAGCTGTATATTTTATGTATATATTTACATTGTGGTTAAATTCAAAAGCTGCAGTGATGTATCCTCCGAATATTCCTATTAGATCTGCACATACTGGTAAGTATAGGAAATACTATAACTGACGCTAAAGTCCTTGGTGTAATTAAATATTTGAAAGGGTTGATGTTCAAAAGGCTGTAAGTGCATCTATTTGTTCGGTGATGCACATAGTGCTAATTTCTGCCGCAATTGATGATCCAACTTTTCCCACCATTATTAAGCTGACAAAAACTGGCCATAATTCTTTAATGATGGTGACCGTGACAAGCTTGGGTATTACTTGCTCTTGACCAATCAATGACTAACCCAAGCTTGCTTTGCGAGACTATCACTGCTCCTATAAAAGCCCCTATAAGTCCAATAATTGGCAAGGAAAGAAAACCTATCTCTATAATTTGTCTTACTATATTGTTTAAATAGTACGGCGGTGTAAAGCAGTGATATAGAGATTGAATAAAAAATATAAATTCACTACCAAGCCTCAACAAGAGGTTGATAAAGCACCTACCGATTGTTCTGATAATTTATCAAAAGGGTTCACTTTGCATTTGTCTCAGTTAAAAACCAGTTTTACTGAAAATTTTTGTTAACTTCATCGTAGAGTATAGCCAAGATATGTCCTAAGTTCAATATACCTTAGACTTCTCTCATAACAAACTTTTAGCAGCGCATTTGATGAAACAAAAAACTTACTTGATAAATTCTTTCAACCCCCTTATCATGATAATAAAGCTATTTATTTAACTTCTCAATCTGTGCAGGGTTAAAGTAACAAGAAAATCTGTATTTGGTGCGCTGTACGTACTGCATGTCTTTTTAAAGCTTTGAGTTTTCACCCATAAAAGCTGAAACGCGCTTATAAGTCGTTTTAGACATCATCCAAGTGGAATAACTAGCTAACTCGTGATTTTATTGCCTTTTTTTCCGCTTGGTAAATTTCTTAAATTTCATAGCTTAGGCTAGTTGCGTTTAGAAGCAGCTAAATTGCAGTGCTTAAGGCATAAAAATGCCAATACTGAAAATAGATATTGACTAGGGTTTCTTTTACCTTTTTTCTTATCTGGTAAGTTTCTTAAATATTTATCACTAAAGTAGTATCCAGGATCCCAGTGCCAAGCACTGGGATGACAGGAGAAGGGACTACTTGGATGGTATCCTACTAGGCTACTTGGGTGACAAGAAAAGGAGGTGCTGGAATGACATCGTAGGAATTGGAATAACAGGAGGATGGCTACTTGAATGATATCCTCTTGGTAGGCCCAAGTTACAGTGTTAATACAACTGTACGTTTCTTCTAAAACCACAAATGCAAGAAGTCTTTTGACTGAGATACCCAGTTTAAAGCTTAGGAGTATAGATAAACCTTACTTATTTTACTATCACTGTTTACTTCTTGTAAAAAACATGTTACTAATAAATTGGTAGAATTTTCGGTAGATAACGGAGGAAGTTTTGGCAGTTCCGAAAAGAAAAAAGTCAAAGTCAAGGCGTGATATGCATCGCTCTCATCATGCTGTTCAGCCTAAGAACATTGTGGTATGCACAACAACTGGGGAGTTTATGTTACCTCACAATATAGCAGTTGATGGCAGTTACAAAGGAAAACGGGTTTTCATCAAACAACAGGTAGAATAACTATCATGATATGTTACCCACAGTCAACAATAACATAGCCATTGCACTTGACGCCATGGGAGGTGATTTTGCACCCCTATCAGTGATTCAAGGTGCTAGTTTTTTTTTAGATAACCTTGTCGACCCAGGTATTAAAGTTTTCTTTCATATTTATGGGGATCAAAAAGAAGTATCTCCTTTGCTTTCAAAATATAAGAAAGTAAGTAACGATTCTGAGTTTAATCACTGCTCTGATAATGTTCTTGCAAACGATAAGCCATCTTTTGCGCTTAGGTATCGTAAAGACTCAAGTATGAAAGCGGCTATTGAGGCAGTGAAAGAAGGTAAAGCTTCTGGGATAGTATCCTCAGGTAATACCGGAGCGTTAATGGCAATTTCCAGATTTGTTTTAGGAACATTGTCAAACATTTATCGTCCCGCTATCGTATCTGTTTGCCCAACTAAGACAAAAAGCTTTGCATTACTTGACCTTGGTGCAAATGTCGATTGTAATGCTGACTCATTATTTCAATTTGCATTAATGGGTAGTATATTTGCAAAAATAGCATTAAAAGTTGACAATCCTGAGGTTGCTTTGTTAAATATTGGCACGGAAGAAGTTAAAGGCAATGACTCAGTACGAGGGGCCTTTGAGTTACTCAAGAATACTCCAAGTATTAGCTTCAAAGGATATGTAGAGGCAAGTGAATTTTTAGAGGGTAACGTAGATGTGATTGTTGCTGATGGTTTTGTTGGCAATGTAATGCTCAAAACGGCTGAGGCAACCGCTAGTACTTTCATTAATCTAATAAAACAGGAAGTATTCAACTCATGGACAGCAAAAATGCTTGTTGGCGTATTGTTGAAACCAAAGCTAAATAAAGCATTAGTGCGTTTTAACCCCAAAATTAGAAGTGGTGCTATGTTTTTAGGGCTAAATGGTATCGTTATTAAAAGCCATGGAAATTCTGATGCTATTTCTTTTGCTCATGCTATAAAATTTGCAGTAAATGCCATTAGTAAAAATTTAAACCAGAAGATAATTAGTGAGGTAAGTCACGTTGAGTAGAAGTTTTATATTAAGCACCGGATCTTGCCTGCCAAAAAAAACATTGAGTAATAACGAAATTGCACTAATGGTTGAGACAAGTGATGAGTGGATTAGACAAAGAACAGGAATAACTCAAAGGCATATAGCAGACGAAGGAGAATTAACGTCAGATCTAGCTGTCAATGCAGCAGAAAATGCTATAGAAAAAGCTCAAATCTCAGTAAATGAAGTTGGTTTAATTATAGTGGCAACAACAACACCTGATAAAACTTTTCCTAGTTGCGCAACTATTGTACAAAGTAAGCTAAAATGCAAAAACGCATTCGCCTTTGATGTGCAAGCAGCATGCTCTGGTTTTATATATGCAGTTACAATTGCTGATTCGCTTATAAAAGCTAACAATAGAATTAAATATGCACTGGTTATAGGTGCCGAAATAATGTCCAGGATTGTTGATTGGAAAGATAGGTCAACTTGTGTGCTCTTTGGTGATGGTGCCGGCGCAGTGGTAATAAAATCCGCGGCACATTGTAATGAAACAACAGAGCACTCCACAAGGGGTATAATGTCAGCTAACCTATATTCCGATGGCAATGTAGATGTATTGTGTACCAGCGGAGGAATATCTTCAACTGGTGATTCTGGAAAAATATGCATGAATGGAAGAGAAGTGTTTAAATGTGCAGTGGATAAGTTAACAGCCTCAATAGAGGAAACATTAAAATACAATAATTTGAAAATTGCTGATATTGATTGGCTAATTCCCCATCAAGCAAACATCCGTATCATTGGAGCTATAGTAAAGAAATTAGGTTTTTCTATGGAAAAAGTAGCTAATACAGTTGATCAACACGCAAATACTTCAGCAGCATCAATCCCGTTAGCACTTGATTATGCAGTACAAGAGTTAAAAATAAAACCAGGGAGCCTGGGATTACTGATTGCAATAGGTGCAGGTTTAACCTGGGGTTCCGTGTTGCTGCGCTACTAACAACTTCAGCTATTACTACTTTCGATCTTTTCTATCAATTTCTTGATCAGACCTCTCAGTTTTCTACTGGATTCATCAAGCTCTTGAATCTGCAAGTTATCCTTTTTCATAAGCTCCTTATAATTGCCCTTTATGTAGTCAATCATCTCCTTCATCTGAGCAACCATCTTGTTAATATCCATACCGCCCAAACTAGGTATCATGTCAGGCATAGCTCCGCCTAACATACCACCAGCCATAAGCTGCTGAGACATTTGCATGAATGGCTTTAAGGTTTGATTAAGCAATTCAGGATCCTTTGCTAATTTTTCTATTTGCTCTTTGCAAGTATCCATATACTGCTTCATGAATTCATCACCTTGCGCTTTATCTGTCATAGTTACACCTACTTAAAATACGTATTTTTTCATTATACATTGTTCTCAAGTTAAAAACAATACAAAATGTCCATCACAGCTACATTAATACTTTGTTAAACAATGAAAAGGCTACTCTTTTAGTCATAAAGAATTACATATTCCCTTTAACCACTCCTTATCTTTAACACTGTTTTCTAAGTTTTTATAGACAAATCGATGGTAACTATTTATCCACTTAATTTCATCTTGGATAAGCATTTGCACATCTATTAGCCTTCTATTATGTAGAATAGAGGTCAATTGTTTAAAGTTTAAGAAACCGTTTTCTTGCCTTTTTAACATACATCAGGTTTTCAATTCTTATTCCATACTCTACTGGAATGTAATAACCAGGTTCATTGGAAAGTATCATCCCTGGCATAAGTTTCACTTTATTTCCTTTGATATTGCCTGTGGCCCTTCGTTTACTGATAGATGGCTTCCCACTCCATGCACTGTACCATGCATATAATCTATTCCAAATTTCCATAAGTGAATACGTGACAAGATATCCAATTCTTCACCAGTAGTGTCAAGAGGGAAGACTGCGCTTATTATAGCAATATGAGCTTTAGGTACTATCGTATAATGGACTATTCGTTCATTGGTTGGATTGCTAATTGCTACGGTTCTTGTAATATCAGTTGTGCCGTCAAGACATTTGTCACCAGAATCAATCAAATATAGCCCATCTTCCCGAATTACCTTATTTGTCTTACTGCTTGCACGGTAATGAATGATTGCTCCATTTTCATTAAATGTAGAAATTGTTTGGAAAACTTGGTTGCTTAAACAAATCCTGCTCTTTTCTGTACTCTAAAATCTTTTCTTCGGCTTCAAGTTTCGTACCGTTATTATTTTTAAACCAACATAGAAAATTTGTAACTGCTACTCCATCTCGAATGTGTGCATTTATAGCCCCTGTTATTTCAATTTGATTTTTTACTGTTTTATGAATCAAGCAAGGATCCCCTCTTTTAACTACCTGCTTATTTTGTATTACAGTTATAATACTCATTGGAGTTGTGCTTGGATCTATCATTATTGAATTTAGCTTGTACAGCAAACTTTCTAGCCCACTAACATCAAAAATATTTATATAGTTGTCTAAATTTGCTTGTACAGTCGAATGTTCTTTGTCTTGAACAAAAAACAAATCAACATTACCGCTTTTATACAATACAGCGCGTCCCAGCATACATGGAGTATACTTAGCATTTCCACTTCTTAAACTTTATAACCATGAAATTGAATTTAGATCAGTCAAAAGCACTGCTTCAGCTTCTTTATCTATGCTTTTAGCGACTTTTTCACATTTATTCTTACTACTTTCACTGGAGTACTCAGCTGCATACAAAACTATTGTTTGTTCCCTACTACTAATTTCTTTTTTAATTGAATGTGGCACCAATTTACAAATATCTCCATATTTCCTTATCTCTCTTACAGCAAAATATTGCAAACAACAACCTGGTGAAGTGGTCAATGTTAAGTTTGCTTTTACCCATTTGAGTGAACCCTCTTACTTGAACACTACCCTGATCAAGCTGGTTGCGAGCTTGTGTGATATAGAGCCCATCCATAAAAAATGGATACTCGTTGTTTTTTGTAACAATAAGTAGCCCATTTGTTTCTGTGAAGCCGCACAGCTTTGTCAGCTCTTCTGAATACTCATTTAAATCTTCGTCTAGTATGCAACATAAACGCATCAACATTTATTTCACGTATAAAAAAGCGAAACTCTTCGATTTTTGACATAAGGTTACCTCACGCAGAATTAGCAGCTAATTTTATCTTCCTATTTCTCAAATACACCAATATTCTAACTATTGCTGCTGGAGTTATGCCTTGTATTTGTTTTGCAATGCCGATTGTTGCTGGTTTTATCGCCTGCAACTTTTCTATTACCTCACTTGACAAGCCTTTAACTTGTGAATAGTTAAAATTGATTGGAATTTGAGTATTAACTTCCTCACATAAAAACTTCATATCTGTTTCTTGTCTTACTAGATAAGGCTTGTATTTTGCTTCAATTGCAACTGCTTCACACACTTCATTTTTAGCTGTATTACACATTTTGATATTATTCAGGCACGCGATGCTGTTTAACTCCGGCCATATTTCTTGTAATTTATTCCAATCGATATTGGGGTAGTTAAGTAGATCTAGCGCTGTTTTTCTTATTCCATCATAAGATATTTTAATACCATAGAACCTAAGCTGCTCAGGAGTAATTTTTAGGTTCTCCAACTTCTCCTTAAGCTGCTTAATGGATTTAAGTTTATTCTGTAAAACAGAGTACCTTTCACATGACACAAGAGAAATGTCATAACCTTTTTGTGTGAGCCTCCTATCCGCATTATCTGACCTGATTGCTAGCCTATATTCTGCACGTGAGGTAAATAATCTGTAAGGCTCGGTTACTCCTTTAGTTACCAGATCATCTATCATTACGCCGATATACGAATCTGTGCGTTGAAGAACAAAGCTCTCTTTTTTTCCAGATGCAGAGAGTGCTGCGTTGATTCCAGCAATAATCCCTTGTCCTGCTGCTTCTTCATATCCGGTAGTACCATTAATTTGGCCTGCGAAATATAGACCTTTAATTTTCTTAGTTTCGAGAGTATGAAATAGCTCTCGTGGGTCAATATAGCAATACTCAACCGTATATCCAGGTCTTAATATTTCTGTGTTTTCAAGCCCCTTAATGCTATTTATCATTTCACGCTGTACTTCGATGGGCAATGAATTTGAAATTCCATTTGGGTATATAATATCATTATCGAGCCCTTCTGGTTCTAGGAATATTTGATGACTATTTTTTTCCACAAATTTTTTAACTTTAGCTTCAATAGACGGACAGTATCTTGGTGCAACAACATCATCTAAATATGAAGAAGCTGATCTTTGAAGGTTCTCTCGAATTATTCTGTGCGTATTTTCGTTAGTATGAGTAATAAAACAAGAAACCTGAGGTTGGCTAATTTTCTCTGTGAGATAGGAAAACGGTGCAGGTGGATTATCGCCCACTTGCTCTTGTAATACTGGCCAATTTATAGTGCCACGATCGAGTCTTGGTGGAGTTCCAGTGCGCAATCTACCTAGTTTAAAGTCATACTTCTTCAGCGTATTTGCAAGCCCTACCGCAGATTTGTCCCCCATTCTCCCTGAAGGAGTTGTTTGTTCTCCTATATGAACCACACCACACAGAAAAGTCCCCGTAGTTAGAACGACTTTGCCTATTAATATATGTTCCCCTGAGCTTGTTATTACAGCTTTGATGTGTGGTTCTCCTTTGCTATTACTTTCGATAAGGAAATCATCAACTGACTCTTCTTTTACCGTCAAATTACTATAGTTTAGAATGATCTCCTGTATTGCCCGCTTGTATAATTTTCGGTCTGCTTGTGCGCGTGGTCCCCATACTGCTGCACCTCTGCTGCTATTTAGAATGACCGAGTGTATGCATGCTTGATCGATTGCTCTTCCTATTATTCCATCAAGAGCATCAATTTCCCTGACTACAACACCTTTTGCAACTCCTCCAATTGCCGGATTACAGGACATTTCTCCTATAGTTGAAATTTTATGGGTTATAAGTAGCGTGCTTGCACCAAGGCGAGCTGCAGCTGTAGCTGCTTCACACCCTGCATGACCGCCACCTACTACCACTACATCATATTTATGCATGCTCTCTTGAGTAATTCTTACCCCACTAATATTCCAGCTATCAGCAGTTAATGTCAAATTTTACGGTATCTGTTATCCCAATGTTGCATGCACAATCGTACGAACATTTGTTCCAAAAACATTGTGTATGGCGGATTTCATCTCAAACACAAGGTGTTCCAATCCTTGCTGCACAAGGAACGAGCGGACAACAGTGGAAAAGCTACCTAGTAGAAACGAAAAAAACTACTTAAAGAT
>NZ_JADAKK010000086.1:248-1909 GCF_020278625.1 Wolbachia endosymbiont of Mansonella ozzardi | reverse complement strand
TGACCTGCCCCCACGATTAGATACAACACTCAGTTAGTAACGTCGGAATCTTCATTCTCAGAATGACCCTTTCTCCAGCCCGCTGCAAATTCAGACGGTGTCTGATAATTCAGCGTGGAGTGCGGGCGGCATTCGTTATAATCCTGCCGCCAGTCATTAATAATTTTCCTGGCATGAACGATATCGCTGAACCAGTGCTCATTCAAACATTCATCGCGAAATCGTCCGTTAAAGCTCTCAATAAATCCGTTCTGCGTTGGCTTGCCCGGCTGGATTAAGCGCAACTCAACACCATGCTCAAAGGCCCATTGATCCAGTGCACGGCAAGTGAACTCCGGCCCCTGGTCAGTTCTTATCGTCGCCGGATAGCCTCGAAACAGTGCAATGCTGTCCAGAATACGCGTGACCTGAACGCCTGAAATCCCAAAGGCAACAGTGACCGTCAGGCATTCCTTTGTGAAATCATCGACGCAGGTAAGACACTTGATCCTGCGACCGGTGGAAAGTGCGTCCATGACGAAATCCATCGACCAGGTCAGATTGGGCGCCGCCGGACGGAGCAGCGGCAGACGTTCTGTTGCCAGCCCTTTACGACGTCTTCTGCGTTTTACGCCCAGGCCACTGAGGTGATAAAGCCGGTACACGCGCTTATGATTAACATGAAGCCCTTCACGGCGCAGCAACTGCCAAATACGACGGTAGCCAAAACGCCTGCGCTCCAGTGCCAGCTCAGTGATGCGCCCTGATAAATGCGCATCAGCAGCCGGACGGTGAGCCTCATAGCGGCAGGTCGACAGGGATAAACCTGTAAGCCTGCAGGCACGACGTTGCGACAGACCGGTCGCATCACACATCAACATCACGGCTTCCCGCTTCTGGTCTGTCGTCAGTACTTTCGCCCAAGAGCCACCTGAAGCGCCTCTTTATCCAGCATGGCTTCGGCAAGCAGCTTCTTGAGTCTGGTGTTCTCTTCCTCAAGCGACTTCAGGCGCTTAACTTCAGGCACCTCCATACCGCCATACTTCTTACGCCAGGTGTAAAACGTGGCATCGGAAATGGCATGCTTGCGGCAGAGTTCACGGGCGGGTACCCCAGCTTCGGCTTCGCGGAGAATACTGATGATCTGTTCGTCGGAAAAACGCTTCTTCATGGGGATGTCCTCATGTGGCTTATGAAGACATTACTAACATCGGGGTGTACTAATCAACGGGGAGCAGGTCACAATATTGAAGTACCTACAGCACTATTCCAGTCGGTGAATGCAATTGCGGTGATGCTCGCTGGGGTTGTACTGGCCTGGCTGGCGTCGCCAGAAAGCCGCGGCAACTCAACATTGCGCGTCTGGCTGAAGTTTGCCTTTGGCTTACTGCTGATGGCTTGTGGCTTTATGTTGTTGGCATTTGATGCCCGACATGCAGCGGCTGACGGTCAAGCGTCAATGGGCGTGATGATATCCGGGCTGGCGCTAATGGGCTTTGCCGAACTCTTTATTGACCCGGTGGCGATTGCGCAAATCACGCGTCTGAAAATGTCTGGCGTATTAACCGGGATTTATATGCTGGCAACAGGCGCGGTCGCCAACTGGCTGGCAGGCGTCGTGGCACAGCAGACGACAGAGTCGCAAATTAGCGGTATGGCAATTGCAGCTTACCAGCGATTCT